>CAYVBG010000108.1:0-6126 GCA_964449205.1 uncultured Zetaproteobacteria bacterium
GGGGGCGCATGACGGGCATGAGCGAACGGGTCTTGTGGCGGGATGGCTATTTCGATCCTGTCTGGCAGGCCGTGTTCGATACGGTCCACGCGTTTCCGTTGCTGGGGCTGGCATGGCTGCTGGCATGGCGCGCAAGGATGGCCGCAACCAGCGCATGCTTCGCCAGCATGTTCCTGCACGCCTGTTTCGATTTCCCGCTGCACCACGACGACGCCCATCGCCACTTCTTTCCGCTGTCCGACTGGCGCTTTCTCAGCCCCGTGTCTTACTGGGATCCCGCATGGCATGGCCGGATCGCGGGAGGACTGGAACTGGCGCTGACCGTGGCCGGCGGCGCATGGCTGCTGCGCACGGCCGGCACGCCGCGGTTGAGAGCCGTCACCGCCGGCGTCCTGTTCCTGTATCTGGCATGGTGGGGATTTGTCGCCGCCATGTGGGCGTAAGAAACGCACAAGCCCCCGCGACTCACCGTTCACCCCTGCCGCGGAGGAACCATCGATGAACACGACCTGGATGATGCTGATGGCCGCGCTGCTCCTGGCCTTCGCCAACGGCGCCAACGACAACTTCAAGGGCGTGGCCACGCTGTATGGCAGCCGCACCCTGTCGCGTCGCGCCGCGCTTGGCTGGGCGACAGCCGCCACCCTGGCGGGATCGCTGACCGCCGCCTTTCTGGCCACGGCGCTGGCGCGCCTGTTTTCCGGCAAGGGACTGGTGCCGGATGCGCTGGTCGCCAACCCGCGCTTCACGATGGCGGTCACAACAGGCGCGGCCCTCACCGTGTGGCTGGCCGCCCGCATCGGCATGCCGGTGTCCACCACGCATGCCTTGGTTGGCGCGCTGGCCGGCGCGGGGCTCATGGCCACCGGGGGGCACATCCACTGGCAGGTGTTGGGCGGCAGCTTTGTCTGGCCCCTGGTCGCCAGCCCGGTGATCGCCCTGGCGATGGCCGCGATGCTGCACCGCATGGCCTCGGGCGCACGGCGACGCCTGGGCATCCGGCGCGAAACCTGCGTGTGCCTGGCCAATGGAACGCTGGTGCCGGAAGCGGCGCTGGCCGGAACGGCCCGGGCGCGGTTGCAGGCGGTCGTGCCCGACATCATCGTGGACGACATCGAACACTGCCGACGCGTTGACCGCTACCGGGGCGTGATCGCCGGCATCCCGGTGCAAACGCTGATCGAAAAACTGCATGTGCTGTCCGCCGGCGCGGTATCGTTTGCGCGGGGATTGAACGATACGCCGAAGATTGTCGGCGTGGCGCTGGCGGCAACGCAGCTGCACGCCGAATGGCTCACCTTCGCTTGTGCCGCGGCAATGGCCGCGGGTGGCCTGGCCGGCTCGCGACGGGTGGCAGACACCATGAGCGACGGCATCACGGCCATCGAGCATGGCCGGGGCCTGATGGCCAACCTGACCACGGGATTTCTGGTGATTGTCGCGTCGCGCTGGGGTGTGCCGGTATCCACCACCCATGTGTCTTGCGGCGCCATCTTCGGCATCGGCGCCGGCGACGCACGCACAAACTGGCGCGCCGTGCGCACCATTGCGATGGCATGGGCGGCCACGTTGCCTGCCGCGGCGATGGCGGCGGCCTTGCTGATGGCAATCGCCTGAACACGGCCACATACATCCGCGCGCAAACCCGCAATCCTCCCGCCTGTTCGCTGAAGCGGGAAAGGTTTAGGCTTGGCGCATTCATCGCGCTGGAGGGTTCCCATTTCCATTCGCTCGCGCTTCTGGCAGCTGGATCGCAACCGTGCCGCGTGGGTCAAGGCGCGGGAGATGCTGCACCTCAACCTCCTGGCCATCGGCGTTGGCATCGTTGCGGCCGAGGCCGCGCTGCTGCTGCGTTTCGCCATCGAACACGTGGCATCGCTGTGGACAGGCGAGGTCGCCTGGGATCAGGCGCTGGGCAACCTGCCTTGGTACATCTACCTGATTGCGCCGGCCGTGGCCGGGCTTCCCATCGGCTGGATCAACGCCCGCCTGATGAAACAGGGCGAATACCGCGGCGTGGCCGGAGTGCTGGCCGACCTGGTGGAACGGCGCGGCAACATCAATCGCAAGCAAATCGTCACCGAGACTTTCGGCGGCGCCATCAGCATCGGCGGCGGCGCATCCCTGGGCCGCGAAGGGCCGACCGTGGCGCTGGGCGCGGTCATCGCCTCGTTCATCGGCCAGAAACTGCGTCTGAGCGAGACACACATCCGCACCATGATCGGCTGCGGCGTGGCCGCCGGTATCGCCGCCTCGTTCAACACCCCCATCGCCGGCGTGCTGTTCGCCACCGAGGTCATCCTGACGGACTACGCCATGGCCACCTTCAGCCCCATCGTGATTTCCTCGGTCATCGCCACGGCCATTTCGCGCGCGCACCTGGGCAATTTTCCCGCTTTCATCGTTCCCGAATATCACCTGGTCAGCAACTGGGAAATCGCGGCCTACGCCGTGGTCGGCATCGCCTGCGGCCTGATGGCGGCGCTGCTGATTCGCCTCTTGGGGCCAACGCGCGCATGGCTTGCGCGCTGGATACCGGACACCCGTTTCCGCCCCGTCGTCGCGGGGCTGTGCGTGGGCGCGCTGGGCCTTGCGGTGCCGCATGTGATGTCCATCGGCTACGGCATCGTCGGCAATGTGCTCCTGGAGAAGGTGGATCCGACGCTGTTGGGCGTGGCGTTGCCCGTGGGAGTGTTTCTGGGCATTCTGCTGGCCGCCAAGCTGACAGCCGTGGTCATCAGCTTTTCCTCCGGCTTTCCGGGCGGCCTGCTGGGCCCGGCGTTGTTTCTTGGCGCCATCACCGGCGGCCTTTTGGGCAACGCCATCCACCACGCCTTTCCGGTGCTCACCGAAGGCTATGGCGCCTATGCGCTGGTGGCCAGCGGCGCGCTGACCGCGGCGGCGCTTCAGGCGCCGCTCACGATCATGATCATGGTGTTCGAGCTGACGGCGGACTACCACATCATGCTGCCGCTGATGACCGCCTGCATCATCGCCACGCTGGTCAAACGGGTGTTTGGCCGCGAGTCCGTGTTCACCGAGGCGCTGGAAGAGGGCGGCATCGACACCGGCTGGGGCCTGGAGCAATCGTGGATGCGATCGGTGAAGGTCACGCGCATTCCGTGGCGACCGGTGCCGACGGTGCGCGAGGACACGCCGCTGGAGGAACTCAAGCGGGTGTATGTGGACTCCGGCAAGGGGTGCGTCATCGTCACGGATGCCAACGACGACATGGTTGGCATCGTCAGCTTTGCCGACCTGCAACCCTGGCTGCTGGACGCCTCGATGGATCGCCTGACGCTGGCCGGCGAGGTCGCCAATCGCGAAGTGCGCACGGTCGGGGAAGACGACAGCCTGCTGGACGCCATCCGTATCTTCGATCACGAAGTCTATGAACAGGTGCCGGTGGTGGCGCGCGACAATTCGCGCCGGGTGCTGGGCATTCTTTCCCGCACCGCCGTGTTTTCCACCTACCACAAGCTCATCGTCCAGCACGGTGAGACGCCGGCGTAGATGAGGCTCAATCCGGCGCAACAGGCCGCGGTGGAGGCCGGCGACGGCCCGCAGCTGATTCTGGCCGGCGCGGGCTCCGGCAAGACGCGCACCATCGTGCACCGGGTCGGGCATCTGATTGCCGCGCGCGGCGTGCCGCCGCACCGGATTCTGGCCGTGACCTTCACCAACAAGGCGGCGGCCGAGCTGAAGAGCCGCCTGACCGCGCTGATTGGTGATGATGGCGGCGGCGTGGTGTCGGGCACGTTTCACGCGATTTCCCTGCGCTTCCTGCGCCGGCATGCCGAAGCGCTGGGCTGGCCCCGGTCGTTTCAGGTCATCGACGCCGACGACCAGAAAACGCTGATCCGGCGCATTCTCAAGGCCCGAAACATCGACGCCGATCGCCTGCACCCCTCGTATCTGATCGCCTGGATCGAGCATTGCAAACATGCGGGCCTGCGTCCCGAACAGGCGCCCGAACACCCATGGAACGGCAGCGACATGCGAGCCCTGTATGCCGAATATCAGGCCGAGCTGCGGCGGCTGGAGCGCATGGATTTCTCCGATCTGATTCTGAACACGGTGATATTGCTGCGCGAACATCATGAGGTCGCCCGCCTGCTGCGCGCCCGTTTTGATCATGTGCTGGTGGACGAATACCAGGACACCAACCCCATCCAGCACGAATGGCTGTTGTTGCTGTGCCGCGACCATCGGAATCTCACCGTGGTCGGCGACGACGATCAGAGCATCTATGGCTGGCGCGGCGCGGACGTGCGCCATATCCTGGATTTCGAGCGCGCCTGGCCGGGCGCGCGGGTGCATCGGCTGGAAGAGAATTACCGCTCCACCGGCGCCATTCTGGCGCTGGCCAACGCCATCATCGCCGGCAACGCCGAGCGCCACGAAAAGCGCCTGCGCGCCACGCGGGAAGACGGCGACACGCCATGCCTGCTCACCTGCCACGACGAATACGACGAGGCGCGGCGGATCGCGGCCTGGCTGACCGCCCGCCATGCCGCGGGATCGCCTTGGCGCGAATTGGCGGTGCTGTATCGTTCCAACCGCCAGTCCCTGCCCATCGAACAGCGCTTGCGCGAAGAAGGCGTGCCCTACCGGGTCATCGGCGGCGTCGGGTTTTTCGAGCGCATGGAGATCAAGGACGCCCTGGCCTACTGGGCGCTGTTGCACCGCTGCGCCGACGCGCTGCACCTGCTGCGCATCTGCAACAAACCCCGGCGCGGCATCGGCACCGTGGGGCAACAAACCATCGCCCGAATGCTCGCCGAATCCGGCATGCGCGTGGCCGACTGGCTGGATCATGTGGCCGAACACGGCGGCTCGGGCCCGGCGGCGAAACTGGCGCCGCTGGCCAGGCTGGTGGCCGAACAACGCCCCACGGCGCTGGATGCGCCGGATCTGGGGCTGGGCCGGCTGCTGGAGGCCAGCGGCTATCTGGACAGCCTGAAGGGCGCGGGTGAGCTGGAAGCGGAGGCACGCATGGAAAACATCGCCGCCTTGCAGGCGGCCATCGAGGCGGCTTGCGGCGAGGGCCTGGCCCCGGCGGAGTTCATGGATCGCGCGGCACTGTTGCAGGCCGATGAATCGCCGGATCGCGACACGTCCGAAGATGCGGTCGCGCTGATGAGCCTGCATCGCGCCAAGGGACTGGAGTTCGACGCCGTGGCGCTGGCCGGCGTCGAGGACGGCCTGCTGCCCCACCAGCGCGCGCTGGACGAAGGCCCGGCCAGCCTCGACGAGGAGCGCCGGCTGCTCTATGTGGGCGTCACCCGCGCCCGCAACCACCTGCTGCTGACCACGGCGCGCATGCGGCGCGTGTTCGGCGAGCTGCACTATCCCCGCCCCAGCCGGTTTGTCGCGTCCCTGCCAGCCGGCGTGCTGGCATGCGAGCAGCCCCCCGCCACACCGGCCGAACCCGACACGCCCGACGGCCTGTGCGTCGGCGCCAACGTACGCCATCCCACCTTTGGCGAGGGCGTGGTGATCGATATCGAGGGAACGGGCGATGCCACGCGCGTGTCGGTGCAATTCCGCCACGCGGGCACCAAGCGCCTGATGCTGAAATATGCCGCCCTGTCGCCATGCTGACCGGGCCATCCATTGAAAGGAGGAAACCGATGAACGTCGTCATCTATCACAACCCCCGCTGCTCCAAATCCCGGCAGACGCTGGCGCTGCTGCGCGAGCGCGGCATCGAACCCAAGGTGGTGGAATACCTGAAAACGCCGCCGTCGGAGGCGGAGTTGGCGCACATTCTCGACATGCTGGGCAAAACACCCGAAGAGCTGATGCGCAAGGGTGAACCCGAATACAAGGAACATTTCAAGGGCAAGGATCTGACCCGCGACGAGGCCATTCGGCGGATGACGCAATATCCGAAGGTCATCGAACGTCCCATTGTGATCGTGGACGACGCACGCGCTGCGCTGGGCCGTCCGCCCGAGGCGGTGCTGGAGATTCTGTAGCGATTCGGCCTTCCGAACCGGCCCGAATCAGCACGGATCGGCGCCCGGAACCGGCGCTACCGTTCCGGCATCGCCAAATCAGGGGCGGGCCCGTCGAACAACGCCCGCGCATGCGGGATCAAGGCCGCCTCGACCTGCTCGCGCG
>CAYVBG010000109.1:0-6116 GCA_964449205.1 uncultured Zetaproteobacteria bacterium
AGGGCCTGAGTCATCCGGCGCAATTATAGGGAGGGGAGGAGGGAATAACGCCGAACTGGAGCGAATTCTACACGGCCCGCATTGAAATATAATGAAGGACGCATGAACTCTTTTTCATGTTCGCCGTTGCGTTCCTCACGCTCGAACCCACTGCCGCAACCCATGTCCCGGCGCATGCGCCCGTCCCTCGAAAACTGGCTGGGGGACCAGGATTCGAACCTGGATTGACGGAGTCAGAGTCCGCTGTCCTGCCGTTAGACGATCCCCCAACGACAAGTGCGGGAGTTTAGAAACAGCGCGGGGCAAGTCAATCCCCGCCGCACCCGCACTCGTGTCTGTATTCGCACGGCCTGCGGGGCGGGAACGCATGCGCAAGTTCGAGCGCCGTCAGAACGGCCACCACCACGGCGATTCAAGCTCGTCCTTGCAGGCGGCGATCTGCGCCCGATAGCGAGCCGCCCGCCGCGCCACCTTGCGCGCCACCCGAATCAACCACGGCTTCTTCCGCCAGGTCTTGCGCTCGTAGCCGCCCAGCCCTTCATGGTAGGCCAGATACAGGCGGTAGGCATCCCACTTGGAAATGCCCAATCGCCGGTGCGCCTGCGCGCCATACCAGCCGATGAAGTCGGTCACGTCGCCGAAATCATCGCGATCCGCGCCACTGTTACCGGTCTTGCGGATATACCAATCCCATGTTGCGTCCTTGACCTGCGCGAACCCGAAGGCCGAGGACTTGCGTCCCCACGGAATAAAACCCAACAGGTAATCCCTGGGCGCCTTCGCCCGGGCGCGAAACCGCGACTCCTGCCAGATGATGGCCAGTTGCACATGCACTGGCACGCCCCATTTCCGGAACGAATCCCTGGCATCATCGTACCAGCCGGATTTCTCGCGGAAGATCTCGCAACCGTTGTCCAGATGGCGCGGTGGCGCGGTGGCGCAGGCGTTCAGCGTCAGCGCCGCAACCACGACAAGCCACCGCCCGCCTCGCATCACATCAACACGCGTTCCACGCCCCCGGCGCGCACACGCTCAATGAAGCACGTCTGCCAATCCTCGCCATGCAGCCGCCGGGCCAGTTCCACCACGATGTAATCCGCCTCGATCCCCGTTTCGTCTTCCAGCCGCGCCAACCCCTGCAAACAGGATGGACAGGAGGTGAGCACCGTTTCCGCATCCGGCGCCCGCGCCGCGGCCTTCGCCATTTCTTCTTCCTTGCGAGCGCGAATCTTGCCGGCGATGGCGGGCTTGGCCACGGCCAGCGTCCCGGCCTCCCCGCAGCATTCGGGCGAGGCCGTCGCGGACGCATCCAGCAACCGGGCGATCACCGCCTCCGAACCGTGCCGCTTGAGCGGCGTATGGCAAGGCTCGTGGTAGATATACTGCCGCCCGCTCACACCTTCGACCCGCACACCCCGCTCCATCAGGTATTCGTGGATGTCGATCAACGGCGCATCCGGAAACACCTGCTCCAGCTGGTATTTGGCCAATTGATCGTAGCAGGTGCCACATGAAACGATGACCGCCTCGAAATCCAGATACGCCAGCGCGGTGCGGATGCGATGAAACAGGACACGGTTGTCGTAGGTGATATTCGCACCCTGCTCCGCATCGCCGCCGGCCGTGCTCGGATAGCCACAGCACAGATAGGAAGGCGGCAGCACCACATTGAGCCCAAGATCGAACAGCATGGCCTGCGTGGCCAGCCCCACCTGCGAAAACAGGCGCTCCGACCCGCAACCGGGAAAATAGAACACGGCGCGATTCTCCGCCCGCTCCGGATCGCGCAAGATCGGAATCTCGTTTGGATTGCGCCCGTCGATACCCAGCATCGTGCGGGCGGTGTCCAACGGCGGCGCCGGCAGCGGTCGTTCGACAAAGCTGATGACCTGCGCCGGCACGCCCTTGAGATTGCGCCGCGCGGCCGGCGTCCCGCGCACCAGGCCGATCGCCCGGGCCGCCCGATGCGCCAGCCGATGGGCCGCATAGCCCCAATTGATGACAGTCCGCCGCATCAGCTTCACGGCGTCGGGATGGCGAATCGTCAAAAACAACAGCGACAACCGCGTGCCAAGGTTCGGGCGCGCCTGCCCCTTGTCCTTGAGGATGGCGCGCATGCGCTCGGTCACCTCGCCGAAATCAATGTCCACCGGGCAGGGATACACACACTTGTGGCAGATCGTGCAATGATCGGCCACATCGGCCAGACTGGCGAACTGGGCGAACGAGATACCGTTGCCGGTCTGTGATTCGTAGAGAAAGGCCTCGATGATGGCGCCCGCGGCCTGAATCTTGTTGCGCGGCGAATAGAGCATGTCCGCGCGCGGAAAATGCGTGTTGCACACCGGCTTGCACTTGCCGCAGCGCAAACAGGGTGAGATCTCCTCGGACAGCGCGGTCATGTCCGCCGCCTCCAGAATCACCGATTCCATCTCCAGCAGGTTGAAGCTCGGCGTGTAGGTGAAGGTCAGATCCACGTCCGGCAGCAGCTTGCCCCGGTTGAACACGCCGTCCGGATCCACGCGCTGCTTGTATTCACGCATTTCCTCCAGCAACTCGCGCGGCATGTAGGGCAGCTTGGTGATGCCAATGCCATGTTCGCCCGAAATCACGCCGCCCAGCTCCACCGCCTTGGCCATGAAGGCCTCCACGGCCGCGTGCGCCCGTTGCATCATCTCGTAATCGTTCGAGTTCACCGGCACATTGGTGTGCACGTTGCCGTCGCCGGCGTGCATGTGCGTGGCAATCACGATGCGCCGCGACAGCGCCCGCTGGTGCGCCGCGCGCACGCCCTCGATCAGCGGCGCATGCCCGCGCAGCAGTTCGAGCAGCGGCCGCTCCACCTCGCGGCGGTAAGACACACGCAGGCCGCCACGCTGAATCAACCGAAACAAGCTTTCATCGCCCCGGGCCGTCACACCCTCGGGCAGCGCGAACCGGACCGCGGGTTCGTCCAGCCCCGCCAGCCAGGCCTTCCACCGACGACGCACCTCGTCCGTCACCTCCAGGCAGGCGCGCAACTTGCCGGTCAGGTATTCGCCGCTGGCCACCACCAGCCAATCGCGCACGGACGGATCATCCGCCGCCACCCGTTCCATCTGTTGCCGCAAAAAGGTGTCAATGCCGTCCAAGGCCTCGAGCTTGGACATCATCGAGTTCTCGATGTTCAACCGCTCGATGAAATCGTTGTATTCGGCCAGCCTGTCCAGCGGAATCACCACATCCTCGTTCAGCTTGAAGGCGCGCGTGTGCCGGGCGATGGCCGCCATCTGACCGCGCACTTCCCAAAAACG
Organism: uncultured Zetaproteobacteria bacterium; assembly: GCA_964449205.1. Lineage (GTDB taxonomy): Bacteria > Pseudomonadota > Zetaproteobacteria > Mariprofundales > Mariprofundaceae > JALVTX01. The sequence goes on from CAYVBG010000109.1 coordinate 3,294, forward strand.
CTTGCGATCCTCCTCGCCGATGGCGACAAACCCCTCGCCGTTGCCCCGCGAAGCAATGCGGCAAATCTCGGCGCTGGCGCGAGCCACCGCGCGCTTGTTGTTGCCCGATACATCAATCAGCAACACCACCCGCGGCCGTTCGCGTCGGGTGGACTTGGACTTGTAGCCGGTGGCCTTCACATATTTCTCGTCGAAGTGTTCCAGCCCCTCCAGATGCGCACCATCCATCGCATCCACATGGTTCTTGATATCCACCATCGCCCGGGTGGCCGCGCTCAGATCGTGCCCGAAGAACTCGCAACACACGGTGCGCGTGTATCTGAACGGCGGATGCAGCACGAAGGTCGCCTCGGTGATGAATCCATCCACGCCCTCTTTCTGCACGCCGGGCAATCCCCCCAGCGCCTTGCGCGTCACATCCTTGCCCAGACCGGCGCGGCGGAACGCCGAGCCATGCACGGTCAGGATTTCCGCCTCGCCCAACGGCGTGCCATCGGGCCGCGCGCGCGACAACAGGAACCGCACCTCGCCATCGGCTGGAATCTTGCCCATGTTGTGCTCCAGCCGTTCCACGGTCAGCCAGTTGCCGTCCGGCGTCACCATCTTCCAGGCCAGCAGATTGTCCACGCAGGTACCCCAAATCACGGCATGCTTGCCACCGGCGTTGCTGGCCACATTGCCGCCAATGGTGCAGGCCCACAGGCTGGTCGGATCGGTGGCGAAGACATGCGGCCGGCTGGCTTCCATCACCTTGCCGGTCACCGCACCGGCCTGGGCGGTGATGGTCATGGCCTTGCGACCCGGCGCAACCTCGCGTTCCACCACCGGCCCGATGGCATCCAGTTTCTCGACATTGATGATCACCGCATCGTCATGCAGCGGCACCGAACCGCCGCACAGGCCGGTGCCGCCGCCACGCGGAATCACGGTCACGCCCAGCTCGCGCGCCGCCGAAATCAAGCCCGGAATCTCCTCCGGCGCATCGGGCGTGATCACGCAAAACGGATGCTCCTGCCGCCAGTCGGTGGCGTCGGTGGCGTGATGGGTCAGCGTATAGGCATCGAAATGAATATTGTTGCGATGCGTGTGCCGCGCAAACGCATCCCGCGCCTGCTTGCGCCGGGCCGGCGTATTGCGGAACCAGCCGTGAAAATCCTCCAGCATCTCCCGTGTGCGGCGCACAATGTTCAGCACCCGCGCATTGCCGTCGGCGGCGGCCTCGATGCGGCGCAGCCTGTCCTCGTGCACGGCGCGCATGGCGCGCAGACGCTTCGATTGCCCGAGCAGGGCCTCCTTCAGGAACGCGTTGCGTGAAATCACCCACACATCGCCCAGGATCTCGAACAGCATGCGCGCCGACCGGCCGGTGCGCCGCTGGCTCCGCAATGCGTTCAGATCGTCCCAGGCTTCCGCGCCGAGAAAGCGCAGGACAATCTCACGATCCGAACAGGATGTGTAGTTGTAGGGAATCTCGCGGATGTTCTCGCCGGCGGGGCCGGCATGCACAATCTCGCTCACGCTCGCTCCATGACCCGTAGTCGCGGGCATCCTACCCTGACGGAATGAAGAAATCATAAACGCTTTGAACCTGTCCGCCCGCATGGCATCATCCAGTCATGATGCAGCTCTCCAAACGCGTCCGTCAAATCCGCCCCTCGGCCACATTGGCCATCACCGCCAAGGCGGCCGAACTGCGCCGCGCGGGGCGCGACGTGATTTCGCTGTCGGTGGGCGAACCCGATTTCGACACTCCACCCCACGCCCGCGAGGCGGCCAAGCGAGCCATCGACGAAGGCTTCACCCGCTACACGGCGGTGGCCGGCATTCCCGAGCTGCGCGCGGCCGTCGCGGAAAAATTCCGTCGCGACAACGATCTGGCATACACACCGGATGAGATTCTGGTCTCCACCGGCGGCAAACAATGCATCTACAACCTGTTGCAGGCCCTGCTCGATCCGGGCGACGAGGTCATCATCCCGGCGCCGTATTGGGTGTCGTATCCCGACATGACGCTGCTGGCCGGCGGCAAACCGGTCATCGTTCCCACCACGGTGGAAACCGGTTTCCGTCTGTCGTCCGGGCAACTGGAGGCCGCCATCACCGATCGCACGCGGCTGTTGATGCTCAACTCGCCGTCGAACCCGACCGGCATGGTCTATGGCAAGGAGGATCTGGCCGCACTGGGCGAGGTGGTTCGTCGTCATCCCGATCTGGCCGTGGCCTGCGACGACATGTACGAAAAGATTGTGTTCGATGGTCTGACCTTTCACACCTTTGCGCAGGTCAATCCCGACCTGAAGGAACGCACGGTGACATTGAACGGTGTTTCGAAGGCGTATTGCATGACCGGCTGGCGCATCGGCTTTTGCGCCGGCCCCGCGCATTTGATTCAGGCCATGATCAAGATTCAGGGGCAATCCACCTCCAACCCCTGCTCCATCGCCCAGAAGGCGGCGTTGGCGGCGCTCACCGGCCCCACGGACGAGCTGGAAACGATGGTGCGCGCCTATGAAGCGCGCCGGAGCTGGCTGGTGCGCGCGCTGAATGCGATTCCCGGCATGACATGCCTGACACCGGAGGGGGCGTTCTATGTGTTCCCGTCCATCGCCGGCTGGCTGGGCCGCCGCGCGCCCGGCGGTCGTCGGCTGGACGACGACGTGGCCGCATGCGAATGGCTGCTGGACAATGCCGGCGTGGCGCTGGTGCCCGGCACGGCTTTCGGCGCGCCGGGGCATGTGCGAATCTCCTATGCCGTGGATCAGGCCGTGCTGGAAGAGGCCGTGCGCCGTATCGCGGAGGCGGCCGTCCGGTTGATCTGAGGCC
>CAYVBG010000110.1:0-6097 GCA_964449205.1 uncultured Zetaproteobacteria bacterium
AGATGCGCCCCCCGTCTTCATGTGTCTTCCCATCACAAGGGTGTAACTGCCAAATATTACGTATATTGGCAACAATTCGTGTCGAAAGGCAAGCCTTATTTCATGCCGGTGCGCATGGGAGGTCTTGCGCATGCGTGCAAAGAGCGGGTTGTGTCCGCGCTCCGCGGGCGGAAGCGGGCATGGCGGAGAGGGTGGGATGACTCGGGGCGTTCGCCCCTCGCCCTTCGGGCCGCCCTCGGCGTTGCCGAGTGCGTTCAAACCGGCAGGGGCCGGTTTGTCGAATCCGGACGCGGGTTCTCACCCACCCTCGCATGGAGGGCAATCGTCCCTGCGGATCGGATTGAATCTCCCGACGTCCGAAAACAAGATGGCGGAGAGGGTGGGATTCGAACCCACGTGGCAGTGTTACCCGCCCAACCGATTTCGAGTCGGTGCCGTTATGACCGCTTCGGTACCTCTCCGTTTGGAAGACGGCGAAGCTTACGGGGTTGCATCGGCGGCGGCAAGCTGTCCGGACGGGTGCCCGGTATCGGCCAGTGCGGTCAGCAGGCGCTGATGAATGCCGTCGAAACCGCCGTTGGACAACACCAGCACCCAATCGCCGGCTTGTGCGCGCGGCGCGACGTGACGAACAATGGCATCTGCGCCATCCAGCACCAGGGCGTGTTCCCCGATGGCGTGGCAGATCGCGGTCACATCCAGCATGTTGGATTCATCCTGTGTGGGCGATGGACGGGCGAACACGACGAAGTCCGCGCTCTCGAAACAGCGCGGAAGACGGTCTTGATGGACGCGGCTCCTCATGGTGTTCGAACGCGGCTCCACCACCACCCACAGTCGTCCGCGGCGACCCATGTGACGACGGGCGGCCCGCACCACGGTGGTGATGGCCGTGGGATGGTGGGCGAAATCATCATAGACGCGCACGCCGCCGGCCTCGCCTGCCAGCGTCATGCGCCGGCGCACGCCGGCGAAGCCGGTCAGCGCCGATGCGAGGGTTGCGTATGACACGCCGGCATGATGCGCCGCGGCGGCCGCGGCGCAGGCGTTGGCCGCCATGTGTTCGCCGATCATCGGCCAGCGCACGTCGCACACCTTCCGTCCGCGATGGCGCAACAGGAATCGCGAGCCGTCCGGCGCCAGCGGCTCCCATGTCCAGTCGGCCTGTTTGCCTCCGTGTCGGGCGAAGCGGATGATGGGGGTCCAGTAGCCGGCGTCCAGCACGTTGGCGAGGTGGGGATCGTCGGCGTTGACGATGATGCGTCCGGTGGCGGGCACGGTGCGCACCAAGTGATGAAATTGCCGCGCGATGGCGGCGAGATCGGGGAAGATGTCCGCATGGTCGAACTCCAGGTTGTTCAGCACCAGCGTGCGCGCGCGATAGTGCAGGAACTTGCTGCGTTTGTCGAAGAAGGCCGTGTCGTATTCATCGCCTTCGAGCACAAACGGCCGGCCCGCGCCCAGTCGCGCGCCCGCGCCGAAGTTTTCCGGGATGCCGCCGATCAGAAATCCGGGGCGCTGGCCGGCGGCATCCAGCATGTGCGCCAGCATGCTGGCGGTGCTGGTTTTTCCGTGGGTGCCGGCCACAACCAGGCTGTGCCGGCCCGGCAGCACATGCTCGCCCACGAACGCCGCGCCGGATGTGCGAGGCAGGTCGCGGTCGAGCATGGCTTCCACCTCCACGTTGCCGCGGGAGAGCGCATTGCCGACGATCACGAGATCGGGGGCGGGATCGAGATTCGCGGCGTCATAGGGGTGGATATCGATGCCCTGTTCGCGCAACCAGTCGGACATCGGCGGATACACGCCGGCGTCCGAGCCCGTCACCCGCCAGCCGGCTTCCCGGGCCAGCGCCGCGATGCCGGCCATTGCTGTGCCGCAGATGCCGAGAATGTGCGCATGCCGTTTCATCGACCGGATTGAACCACAATCGCGGCGGGACAGGAAGCTTCGGAGGCGGCAATATGCGTTGCATGCACACGCCGCCACTGGACTGTTTGATCGTGGAGCGGGGGGATGTCCCCGACGCCTGCGTGATATGGCTGCATGGTTTGGGCGCCGACGGGCACGATTTCGAGCCGGTGGTTCCGGAACTGGGTCTGCCGCCGGCGTTGTCCGTGCGATTTGTGTTCCCGCATGCGCCGTCCATGCCGGTGACGCTGAACGGCGGCTACATCATGCCGGCGTGGTATGATTTCTGGCAAACGCCGGATGGCCGCATCGCGCACGATGAAGCCAGTATCCGCCGCTCCGCGCGCCAGATACATTTGCTGATCGAGCAGCAGGTGATGCACGGCATTGCGCCGGCGCGCATGGTGCTGGCCGGATTTTCACAGGGGGCGGCGATGGCGTTGCACTGCGGTCTGCGCCACGATCAGACGCTGGCCGGCATGGTGGCGCTTTCCGGTTATCTGTTGCTGCCAGAGCGACTGGAAGCAGAGATGACGCCGGCCGGGCGCCGCACGCCGGTGTTCATGGCGCATGGCACGCACGATGACGTGGTGCCATGTGCGGCGGGCGTCCACGCGCGGGAGCGGCTGATGCGGGCCGGCTGCGATGTGACGTGGCGAGAATGGCCGATGATGCATCAGGTGTGCGAGGATGAAATCCGCGCCATCGGTCGCTGGATCACGGCCCGGCTGGGTGTTCAGGCGGACTGATCGTCGCTGGCCGCCCTTGCCGCGGCAATGGCGGCAACGTTCAGAATATCGTCCACTCCCGCGCCGGTTTGCAGCACATGGGCCTGTTTGGGCAGCCCCATCAGTATGGGGCCGATGGCCGTGCCCCCGCCCAAATCGCGCACCAGCTTGTAGGCGATATTGCCAGCTTGCATGGTCGGAAAAATCAGCACATTGGCGGGCGATTTCAGGCGTGAGAACGGATACTGCGCCAACAGGTCCGGGTTCAGCGCCGTGTCGGCCTGCATCTCGCCGTCCACCGCCATGTCCGGGTGCCGCTCGTGCAGGATACGCACAGCCTCGGCCACCTTGTTCGATTCGCGGTGAGGCGCGCTGCCGAAGTTCGAGAACGACAGCATCGCCACGCGCGGCTCAAAGCCCAGCGAGGTGGCGGTTCGGGCGGCCAGCACGGCCATTTCCGCGAGTTGCTCGGCGTTCATGTCCACGTTGACCGTCGTGTCGGCAAAGAAATATGCGCCTTTGTCCATGACCAGCATGTACAGGCCATAAACGCGGTAGTGACGCCCCGCCGCGTCGTGCCCGAGCACGCGCAGCACCGGACGCAGCACGGTGGGATAGTGGGCGGTGCGGCCGGAGAGCATGCCGTCGGCGAAGCCTTGCTTGACCATCATCGCGGCCAGCACGTTGGCGTCGTGCCGCAGCGTGCGCCATGCGTCCTGCCGCAGCACGCCGTGACGGTTGCGGTCGAAATAATAGGCATCCACCAGGCTTTCGAAGCGCGCGTCTTCCTTGGCCGGGTCGAGAATCTCCAGCCCGTCGTCGTCCAGTTCCAGCGTTTCCAGCGTGGCCCGGATGCGTTGGGTCGAGCCAATCAACACGGGTTTGGCGACGCCTTGGCGGGCCATCAGGTGGGCGGCGCGGATGACGGTTTCGTCCTCCCCCTCGGGCAAGGCCATCTTCAGCGGTTGCTGGCGCGCCTTGTCCATGATCCAGCGCATGAACAGCCGCGAACGGTCGATGCGCGCGGCCAGCTCCTGTCGGTAGGCGCTGTCGTCCTCAAGCGGTTTACGCGCCACGCCGGATTCGGTGGCCGCGCGCGCCACGGCCGCCGGCACCACTTCAATGAGCCGCGGGTCGAACGGTTTGGGCAGGATGTAGTCCGGCCCGAAACGCAACCGGTTGCCGCCATAGGCCTTGCGCACGGATTCCGGCACATCCTCACGGGCCAGCCCGGCCAGCGCATGCACGGCGGCAATCTTCATCGCCTCGTTGAACGTGGTGGCGCGGGCGTCCAGCGCGCCGCGAAACAGAAACGGAAACCCCAGTACGTTGTTGATTTGATTGGGGTGGTCGGAACGGCCGGTGGCCATGATGAGATCCTTGCGCACGGCCATGGCCACGTCGTAGGCGATTTCCGGATCGGGGTTGGCCATGGCGAACACGATGGGGCGATCGGCCATGCTCTTCAGCATTTCCGGCGTGACCACGTTGCCGGTGGACAGGCCGACAAACACATCCGCGCCGCGCATGGCCTCCTCCAGCGTGCGCTCGGGCCGCTCGGTGGCGAAATACGCCTTGTGCGGCGGCAGTTCTTCGTTCCGGTCTGTTGCAATCACGCCCTTGCGGTCGAGAAACAGGATGTTCTCCCGCCGCGCACCCAGCTCCTCCAGCAGCTTCATGCAGGCGAAACCGGCGGCGCCGGCGCCGAGGCAGACGATCCGGACATCCTCGATGGCCTTGTCCTGCAACATCAGGGCGTTGAGAAATCCGGCGGCCAGAATGACCGCCGTGCCGTGCTGGTCGTCGTGCAGCACGGGGATGCTGAGGCGCTTTTTCAGTTCTTCTTCGATGAGGAAACATTCCGGCGCGCGGATATCCTCCAGGTTGATGCCGCCGAAGGTCGGCTCCAGGCGGGCCACGGTTTCCACGAAGGCCATCGGGTCGGTCTCGGCGACTTCCAGATCGAAGACGTCAATGTCGGCAAACCGCTTGAACAACACGCCCTTGCCTTCCATCACCGGTTTGCCGGCGAGCGGGCCGATGTCGCCCAGTCCGAGTACGGCAGTGCCGTTGCTGATGACCGCCACCAGATTGCCGCGTGAGGTGTATTCATACGCCAGTTCCGGATCCCGCTCGATTTCCAGACAGGGCGCGGCCACGCCGGGGGTGTAGGCCAGCGAAAGGTCGCGCTGGCTGACGCACGGCTTGGTGGGATGCACGCCGATTTTTCCGGGCGAGGGCTGGCTGTGGTAGGCGAGCGCGTCCTCGCGCAAGGTGTCCTTGGGCATGGCGATCTCCTGTGTGTGTTGGAATCGAACGCATGCTACCCTTTCCGCGACGGTTTGAGCAGGGGGGTGAGCCATGATCGGGATTGCCGGCGCAGGCGCGGTGGGCGCGCATTATGGCGCGATGTTGCAGGCCGCCGGCCGCCAGGCGCGCCTGCTGGCGCGAGGAGAACACCTGCGAGCCATGCGTGAGCGGGGATTGGTGCATGAGACAGGTGGCGTGCGTCGCGTGTTGGAGGTGACAGCCAGCGACGATGCGACCGTGTTGAACGGGTGCGATGTGGTGCTGCTGGCCTGCAAGATGACCGGGCTTGAGGCCATGCTGGAGGCCCTGCGACCGCATGTGCGGCATGATGCGCTCGTCATGACATTGCAAAATGGGGTGGAAGCGCCGGAGATGGCGGCCAAAGCGTTGCCGGGGCGCGCCATTGCGGCCGGCACAGCCTTCATCGGCGTGCGGTTGGCTGCTCCGGGGCATGTGCTGCATACAGCGGCCGGTGGCGCTCGGGCTGCTTTGTGGCGGGATGGGCCGGGCGCGGGACGGCTTTCGACACTGGTTGCCGAACTGGCGAGCGCCGGCGTGCCGGCACGCATCGAACAGGATGCGCGACGCATGCTTTGGCGCAAGCTGTTGTGGAACTGCGGTTTCAACGCGCTGACCGCCATTGTCCGCCGCCATGCGCGGGATGTGGCCGCAGACACGGAGATGCGCGGGCTGGCCCAAGAGGCCATGCGCGAAACCATTGCCGTTGCGCGGGCGGAAGGAGTGACGCTGGAGTCATCGGATGTGCGGAAACATGTGGAAGTCACGCTGGCGATGGGGCCGGTCAAAACCAGCATGTGGCAGGATATCGAGCGGGGTTGCCGCACCGAAGTGGATTGGCTCAATGGCTTTGTGACGCGCCGCGCGCGAGCGCATGGCCTGGATGCGCCGGTCAACCGGATGCTGACGGCGCTGGTGCATGCCATCGAAACGACCGGTGGGAGCGGTTGCGGCGCGCCCGGTGGAAACGGCGGCGAAGTTCGCGGTTGACCGTGGCCGGGGGGCTTTGCTAGAAATCGCGCCCCCGCAAAGTCGCGGTGTTCGGGTTGCGCGATTGGAAGCGGGAAACCGGTTTGGGGCGATTAGCTCAGCGGGAGAGCACTGCCTTCACACGGCAGGGGTCGCTGGTT
>CAYVBG010000111.1:0-6091 GCA_964449205.1 uncultured Zetaproteobacteria bacterium
TCCAGCACCTCCCGGTATTGCGCATATACCTTGGGGCGCTTGATTTTCATCGTTGGCGTCAGCAGGCCGGACTCGATGGTGAATGGTTCGGCCAGCAGGTGGATCCGTCGCACCTGCTCATGCTGGGGCAGGCCTCGCAGACATTCGCTGATGCGGGTTTGCAGCATCTTGCGCAGGATGCCCGAGGTTGCCAGCTCTTCCCATGGCGTTTCCGGCAATCCCTCGGCGCGCGCCCATGCCTCGCATGCGTCGCGCGCAGGCACCACCAGCGCCGCCAGCCACGGCTTGCGATCGCCATACACCACCACCTGCTCGATCATTTCGTCCGTGGCCACGAGGCCCTCGATGCGCTGCGGGGCGATATTCTCTCCGCCGGAATTGACGATGATGTCCTTCTTGCGGTCGGTGATCCACAGATAGCCGTCCGCATCCAGACGACCGATATCGCCGGTGTGCAGCCAGTCGTCTGCGAGGGTTTCCCGGGTTTCCTTGCGCCGCTTCCAGTAGCCGGCCATCACATTCGGGCCGCGCACGAGAATCTCGCCATCGTCGGCGATGCGCACCTCCACGTCGCGCACCGGTTTGCCGACCGAGCCGATGCGGCGGTCGTCCACCGGATTGACGCTGATCAGCGGCGCCGCTTCCGTCATGCCGTAGCCTTCCAGCACCGGCAACCCGATGCCCTCGAAAAACGTCGCCACCTCCGGAGCGAGTGCTGCGCCGCCGGAGACCAGAAGCCGGAGGCGTCCGCCGAAACGCTCCCGTATCTTCCGGCCAACCAGCCGGTCCAGCAGCCGAAACACAAGCGCGTGCGGGCCGGCCAGCTTGCCGCGGCGCTTGCCCAGTTCCAGAAACCGGTGGAACAGCGCCCGCTTGAACGGCGATTGCTTGGATGCCTGCCCCAGCACGCGGCTGCGCACCACTTCCAGCATTCGCGGCACGGTCACCATGATGGTGGGGCGGGCCTCGGCCATGTTGCGCGCCACGGTGTTCGGCCGCTCGGCAAAGGCCACGGAAATGCCGAAGCTGTAGGGCAGAAAATGGCTGGCCATGCGTTCCAATGCGTGTGCCAGCGGCAGGAAGGACAGCATCACGTCGTCGGCGGAGAAGGTGTACACATCGGGAATGGCCATCAGGTTGGCCATGATGTTGCCGTGCGTGAGCATCACACCCTTTGGATCACCGGTGGTGCCGGAGGTGTAGATGAGCGTGGCCAGCGTATCCGGCGTCAGTGACTCCAGACGCTCACGCAATGCGTCCACCATCACCTCGCCGGCTTCGAGCTCGGCGAACAGTCGCAACCTGTCACCGCCAGCCATTTCCTCGATGGCGTGGATCGCTTTCAGCTTCGGTGTTTCGGCTGACGCATCGAGCAGACGCTCCGCCACCTTGCCACCGGAGGTGATGGCCAGTTTTGCGCCCGAGTCGTTCAACACCCAGGCGATGTCCTGCTCGCGCCAGGAGCAATAAAGCGGCACGGTGACGCCGCCGACGGCGAGAATCGCGTAGTCCGCCACGGCCCATTCCGGCCGGTTTTCCATCAGAATGGCCACGCGGTCGCCGGGCTTGACGCCGGCCCGCATCAAGCCCGAGGCAACATGGCACACGCGCTCGCGCATGCGATCGTAGGTGATGGGCGCATAGCCGTCCTGTTCGCGCCGCCATTGGGCCGGCCGCGTCGGCCAGCGTCGGGCGGTTCCCATAAACGCCGCCGGCAGGCTGGCGGCGGAGGCCAGGGCCCCGATGCGTTCCTCTGTCACGCGCGGTCTCCGTCGCCTCCGGTGGCTTCATCGGTATCGGTTGTTTCCGGCGCGTCTGGCTCCGGAGCGTCTTTGGCGCTGGCAGGCGCGGCCTGTTTCTTCTTTCCTCGGGCGCGACCGCCCGTGGCGCGCTTGCGCCTTGCGGCGCCCGATGTCGAAGAGGTCTTGCGGCGCTTGGGTTTCGGTGGGTCGGCATCATCGTTGCCGGTCGCATCCGTCGCCGATGTTTCGGGAGGGGCTGGTGTCGCCTCCGGTTCGGGGGTTTCGGAGGCATCCAGCTCCCGATGCACCAGCAAGGTCATATGCGTGATGACGATGCCCGGCACGCTGGCCACAGCGGCCAGCAAGACGCCGGCCAGGACCAGCGCCACCAGATGGGCGATGCCGCCCCAAAAGCCGCTGGCCGCCAATACGGCCGCCATTTGCGCCCCGGCCACGGCGCGCGCCAGCCCCCAAGTGATCTCCAGTCCCAGCCACACCGGTGAGAGCACGATGAACGCAATCAGTGCCGTCGCCAGCACGCCGCCGAGATTGTACACCGCCAGCTCCGCGAATCGCTGTCGCAGCAGTCGCCACAATGTGTCGCGCAGCACGTCTGCGCCGGCATCGGACATGGCCACGCGGGCCGCGATGTTGAACAGCGCCAGCAGCAGTCCCAAGCCCACCAAGGTGTTCAGCAGCAACAACGGCACACCGATCAGCGCCAGCCAGACAAGCCCCAGACCGGGAATGCGTGCCAGCAGCAGCACGGCCATTTCGGTGACCAGCAGCGCCAGCAGTCCGCCAGCCGCCCAAGCCGGCAACACCACCAACGAGCGGATGCGCGTCCATGCGAAGCCCATGGCTGCCCGGGTGTTGGGCATGGGTTCCCCCTCCATGTCCAGATGAAGCTGGCGGGCCAGCGCCGTCAAACCGAACAGCGTCCAGAGCAGGGCGGCCACGCCGCCGGTGAAGTGCCAGAAGACGGCCGCGCCTCCGGCATCGGCCGGTATGCCGGCCAGTCCATAGATGACCACCGCGCCGGTCAGGGTGCAGGCCATGGTGATGAGCAGCGATGGTTTGATGGCGCTGCGCGCGGCTGCCAGCAGTTGCCCGGGATTCAGATATCGCATGCGTGACCCCCTCGCGCGACGGGTGGATGGTGCGCCCGTCGCCCATGATCCTCTCAGGTGTTCAGTGTAGAAGCCTGGCGTGCGGGCGCAAGTCGCAAGAAGAGCAGGTGCCCGCATATCGTCCGTCATCATCCGCCGGTTGGCGTTGGCGCGCGGCCGCCGAATCGCTAGCTTGGCCGCGAATCGCCCCGCAAGCGCGGGGAGAAGGTGCAACGGAGGTGTCGCGTGGAACCATCGCCAGCCATGCAGGCGGCCGTCATCGGCGCCGCCTATCTGTCGGGCTCGATTCCGTTCGGGCTGTTGTTTGCCCGTTGGCTGACGGGCAAGGACCCTCGCGAACACGGCAGTGGCAACATTGGCGCGACCAATGTCTCCCGCACCGGGGGCAAGACGGTGGGCGCGCTGACGCTCGCGGCCGACATGGCCAAGGGCGCGTTGCCCGTGATCTGGGCCTTGCACGCGGGCGGTGATCAGCTGGTGGCCATGACGGCGGCGGCAGCGTTTCTTGGGCATGTCTTTCCCGTCTGGCTGGGGTTTCGTGGTGGCAAGGGCGTGGCCACGATGTTTGGGGTGTTGCTGCCGTGGCAGCCGATGATGGCGGCCATTGCCTTTGCCGTCTGGCTGGGTGCGCTGCTGATCTGGCGCTATGTGGCGCTGGCTTCGATATTGGCAGGATTCACGCTGCCGGTTTCGGCCTGGGCGCTGCATGCCTCGGCTCCCTGCCGCATCGCCGCAGCGTTGTTCTGCGTGCTGATGCTCATTCGTCACCAGGGCAACATCCGGCGCATGCTGGCCGGCACGGAAGATCGGGTGGGCGACCGCGCCGCCTGACCCGTCGGATGGCGCATCGGGCTTGCATCGCGCGGCCAAGTGTGCCATCGTTTGATAAATCAAAGGGTTGGGCCCGGAGGTTCACATGAAACTTCAATCCCGTCTGATGCTGGCGCTGGCCATGTCCGGCCTGATGGTGTGGGCATCCGATCCGGCGTTTGCGCGCGCCGATCGGCTGGCCATGCCGGCCGAGGTTCATGCCGGCGACATCAAGCCGAATCTGCCGCAGCCGTATATCGTGAAGAAGGGCGATACACTGTGGGACATCGCCAGGTATTTCTTCAAGGATCCCCACAAATGGATGAAGATATGGGAGCGCAATCTGTATATCACCAATCCCGACCTCATCTACCCCGGCAACAAGATATGGTTTGACGCCACGCGCAAGGCCACCGGCGGCCTGACACTGATGCGGCCGCATCCGGTGGTGCGCGTGAAGCCGGTGGAACGCCTGGAGCAGCCGATCGACCCGAGCCTGCTGATTACCGCGCTCAAGCGGCAGGACTTTATCGCGCCGGAGGACGCCTCGGGCGTGGGTTACATCCTCGATTCGCCCGACGAGCGCATCAACTACGGTCAGGGCGACAAGGTTTACCTGCGTTTCAAACATCCGGTGGACGAAGGCGAGGTGTTCGACGTGTTTCGCACCGGCGATCCGGTGCGTGACCCGACCACCGGCAAGATCGCGGGCGTGTTGGTGGAGCATCTGGGCCAGATTGAGGTCATGGCCGGGCGGGAAGGGGTCGCGCGCGGTCGCGTCATCGAGTCCTTCGAGGAAATCTCTCGCGGCGACCGGCTCAAGCCTGCCCGCGACATCAACACGCGCATCGTGCCGGATTATCCCGATCATCCCGTGCGGGGTCATGTGCTCTATATCCGCAACGATGCCGCCGAAGCGGGCCAGCATCAGGTGGTGGGCATCAGCCTGGGGCTCAAGGATGGCATGAAGCCCGGCACGGTGCTTTCCGTGCATCAGGCGGGCCGCGTGGTCGAGGATCGCGTCTCGGGCAAGGCCGTGCGTCTGCCGACGGAAAAAATCGGCGAGTTGATGGTATTGGTGCCGCAGAAAGATGCCTCCATCGCGCTGGTCACTCGATCCCGCCAGCCCATCAATCTGGGTGATTCGGTGATGAACCAGGCCAAGCGCTGACGCTCGCCTTCCCGGCGTTGCCAAACCCGGCGACGAACTGGCTCAGGCTGGCGCTGGTGCGGGGTGTGGGGCCGCGCACCGGTCGGGACCTGGTGGCCGCCGCCGGTGGTATCGAATCAGTATGGCGATTGCCCGGCATGCCCGAATCCGCCTGGCCCGCGCAGGCGCGGCGGCGCCTGCGGGATGCGCTGGCCGCCAGCGAGACATCGGAAGCGCACCGCATCATCGGGCAGTGCCGCAAGCATGGCATCCGTCTGCTCTGCCCGGATGACGAAAGCTGGCCGCGGGCATTGGAGGCATGTCCCGACGCGCCGCTGGTGTTGTTCGCGCGGGGCAACCTCTCCGCCCTGAATCATCCCCGATTGCTGGCCGTGGTCGGCGCCCGCCGGGCGACGCGCGAGGGCAGGTTGCTGACCCGTCGTTGGTGCCGTTTTCTGTCCGAGGGCGGCATCGGCATCGTCAGCGGCATGGCGTGGGGCATCGACGCCGCGGCGCATGGCGGTGCGCTGGAAGCCGCGTCCTCCGGTGGCGCGCCCACCATCGCGGTGCTGGGGCAAGGGTTGGCGGCGGATTTCACGCCCGAACAGTCGCGGCAGATCGAGGCTGTGGCGGCGCACGGCTGCGTGGTCAGCGAATTTCCGCCGGATGCGGGTGCCCGGCCGGAGCATTTCCCGCGTCGCAATCGTATCATCGCGGGGTTGGCCGCCGGCACATTGGTGATGGAGGCGGATGTGCGCTCCGGCTCGCTGATCACCGCGCGGCGGGCCGCCGACTACGGGCGCGAGGTCATGGCCGTGCCGGGTTCGGTGTTGCAAGGTCGTCATGCCGGTTGCCACCGCCTGATTTCCGATGGCGCGGCGCTGGTGGAATCGGCCGAGGACGTGTTGCGCGCCTTGGGTTGGCGCGCTGGCCCGATGCGATCGCATGAAACCTGGCGGCCGGCCGACGCGCGCGAGGCGGCCGTGGCTGAGGCGTTGACGACGGGCGTGATGCATGTGGATGCGCTCGCCGAACACTGCGGCTTGACCATGTCCGAACTTTCGCCCATCTTGCTCGCCCTTGAACTCGCTGGCGTGGTGGAGCAGTTGCCCGGAAGCCGCTATGCATTGAAGGCATAGCCGGACGATACGACCGGAGACTGGCCGCGCCGAAGCAGGCTTGAAACCGATGAAAGGGGTTCCCGTTCATGAGCGCCGTTGTTGTCGTGGAATCGCCGGCCAAGGCGAAGACCATCGAAA
>CAYVBG010000112.1:0-6044 GCA_964449205.1 uncultured Zetaproteobacteria bacterium
GACCTATCCGCGCGGGTCCGCGGCCGATGTGTTGCCCGCGGGCTGGCCCGATTCTGCGGGCGGGGACGAACGCGGGGCGGCGGTGATGCGGCGCATGGAGGAGGCGTTCCGGCTGGTCGCCACCGGCGAACGGCCGGTGGGCTGGCGGTTCAGCGATGTTTGTGAATCAGATGGAAAATCAGGTTGATTACGACGCCGAACATGCCCAGTCCGGCCAGCAGCGAACCCAGAATGTACGCCAGCTCCATCCACACGGGGTAGGTTCCCGGTTTTGCGCCGTGGGTTTCATACAGCATCGCGCCGGCCAGCGCGAAGCCCGCGATACCCACCACGATCCAGCGTTTCACCAGTGTCATCCAGATGGCCTTGGTGACCGGTTTGCGTTCCTTGCCCAGCATGCGTCCTCCCGATGGCGGGACAGGCTAGCAGGCCGGCGCGGCGATGAGAAACCGCCGGCCTTGCCTGGCGTGCCGCGCATCCCTTACCTTTGGCGCATTGCGTTTGCGGGAGGTTATGCATGATGAAACGCGTGTTGGTTCCGTTCACGGAAGGCGTGGAGGAGATCGAGTGTCTGGCCGTGGTGGATATCCTGCGCCGGGCGGGCGTGACGGTGACGCTGGCGAGCCTCGACGGCGGGCCGGTGCGCGGACGTTCGGGCGTGGTTGTTCAGCCGGACGCCGCGTTGGCGGACGTGAAGGACGAGCATTGGGACATGGTGGTGTTGCCCGGCGGTCTTCCGAATGCACACCTGTTGCGCGATGATGCCCGAGTGCGGGACGTGGTGGATCGCCTGAGGCGTGATCGCAAGTCCGTTGCCGCCATTTGCGCCGCGCCCACGGCCCTGGCCGCCTGGGGCGTGACCGACGGTCGGCGGGTCACGTCGTATCCTTCCTGCCGCGACGAGATCGAGCAGCGTTCGCCTTCCGCCGTCTATGTGGACGAGGATGTGGTGGAGGACGATTTCCTGACCACCAGTCGCGGGCCGGGCACGGCCATTGCATTCGCGTTGCGGCTGGCAGCGCGTCTTTGCGGCGAGGAGAAGGCGGAGGCCGTCCGGCGGGAGATCGTCGCCTGACCATCGCGCGCGGGGGGTATCAGGCCTCCAGCGCCAGACGCACCAAGCGACCGATGCGCGGGTCGGCAAACGGGAACGCAGCCAGTCGGGCTTGCGCGGGGCGCGACAGGCGCTTTGCGCCCCACCGGGCGCGCCGCAGCGCCTCCCTCCAGCCCGAGCGGAGCAGGTAGAACGGCAGATTGTGCGTATAGAATGACAACGCATCGGCGTCGCACAAGGCGCGCAGATCCGTGCCCTCGCCGCCGGTTTCGTGATGCAACACCAAAAATGTCGTGCGCCGGATCGCTGTTTCGGGTGCGCCCGCCCGGCGCAACAGGCGGGCCGTGATGCGGGCCGAGTTGGCGGCGTGCGCGGCCTTGAAGTCGTCGTAGCATGCGAAGTCTTCCCGATGCACGCGCGCGTTGCCGGGCTGGGCGCGGTCGATGTCGTGCGCCAATGCGGCCAGGCGCACCTCCCAGTCCGCCTGCGGCAAGAGACGCAGAAGCCAGGCGAGCGTGTCTTCGGCATGGCCGGCGTCCTCCGGCACCGATGAACGGGCCAGATGCGCGCGGACGCACGCCGAGGCGGCGCTGAACCAGGGCGGCGCTACAGCCGACGGGCCAGTCGCCATGCGCGGACCAGAAACGCCACAGCGGCCATGAGCGCCACGCCGCCCGCCGCCAACGACGGACGCCCCAAAGCCAACGCCAGCGTGATGATGAGCACTCGCTCGGGGCGGGTCAGCCAGTCCTCCGCCATGACGACGCCAAATCGTTCGCCCCAAGCGCGCAGATAGCTGGTCATCAATGAGAAGATCATGGCGGCCGCGGCCAGCGCCGCTTTGCCGGGTGCGGAGACCGAGGCAAAGTAAAACACGAGCCCCGTCCACAGCGCGCCTTCGCCGATGCGATCGAGCGTGGCGTCCAATACGGCGCCAAGGCGGCTTTCCATGCCGTGCAGCCGGGCCAGTGCGCCATCCAGCGCATCCAGCGACGAGCCGGCGAGGAACAGCACGGCGGCCAGGCCGAAATGGCCCAGCGCGGCGGGAATCCCCGCGCAAGCGGCCACGAGTCCGCCGGCGATGGAGACGGCGTTTGGCGTCAGACCCGCGCCATGCAGCCGGCGGGCAAGCGGCGCAAGCGCCTGCCCGGCGCGGCGTTTCATCCGACCACGCAAGCTCAATGACGCATCACCCACATGCGACGCAGGTTCTCCGCGTGCATCAAGCCTGCGATCAGCCACAACAGCGCCAGCGGCGCATCGGCCAGCGCAAACGCCGTCATCAACAGGATGCGGATATCGCGTCCGAGGCGGAAGCGCTGCCGCTT
The DNA here is from genome assembly GCA_964449205.1 of uncultured Zetaproteobacteria bacterium. Classification (GTDB taxonomy): domain Bacteria; phylum Pseudomonadota; class Zetaproteobacteria; order Mariprofundales; family Mariprofundaceae; genus JALVTX01. The sequence continues at coordinate 2,383 of CAYVBG010000112.1, forward strand.
GCGCCTGCGTTGCATCCAGCCATCGTATTTGTCGGCTGTGTAGCTGTTGATGAGCGCGCCGGAGAGCGCCGCCATGCCAGCAGCGGCGGCCATGCCGCCTTGTTCGTGCCACATGGCGTGAAATGTGAATGCGCCGATGAGCAAGGTGTCGGCATAGCGGTCGAGCACGGCGTCCATCCATCCGCCGATGGCGGATTCGCGCAGCGTGGCGCGCGCGATTTCGCCGTCGCACCCATCCAGAATACTGGCAATCTGGGCGAGAATCCCTCCCAAGGCCAGCCATCCCCGGCCCGGCAGGGCGATGCACAGCGCGGCCAGCGCCGCGACCAGAAAGGCTGTGACCGTCATCTGCATCGGTGATGCGCCCCGGGCCAGCAGTCGCCGGGAGAGCCGTATGGAGAGGGGGCGGTTCAGCCAGCGGGCGACGGGACCGTCGTGCGCCTTGCCGCCCTGGCGTTTCCACCATTCGGTTTCGGCGCGCACGAGCGCATCGGCATCGTCGAGGTCGGCCCAGAAAGCGTCGCCGATATCCACCACGCGAGCGCGCCGCTCCCGGGCGAGGATACGCACCGCGTCCGTGACGCTGCCGTCGCATGCCGCCAGCGCCTCGAAACATGCCCGCGAGCAATGAAAGGCGCCCACATCCCAAGCGTCGAATCGTTCCAGCCCCTTCCCGATTTCGGTGATGCATCTGTCTTGCATCCGAACGCGCGTGACATCCCCTCGATCCACCAAGGGGTTGTCCAGCCGTCTGTCCACCGCCAGCAGCAAGCCGTCATTTGGCGGAACGGATGCCAGGTCGCGCAACAGCTTCGGGTCGAACACATGGTCGCACATCACCATCAGGAAGCGTTCGCCCATCTCGTGCCATGCCGCCAGTGCGGAGGCGCCGTTGCCCCGCTCCCAGTCGTCGGCCTCGATGATTGCGCATTCGAGTTTCAACGCCCTGGCGCGGTTCCGGGCATGGTTGGCCACCTGCCGCGCCTGATGGCCCGTGACAACGACGACCCGACGGATGCCCGCGCGCTTCAGCGTCGCCATGCTGCGTTCCAGCAAGGTGAGCCCCAAAAACGGAATCAGGGGCTTGGGCAGCCCCTGACCGCGCATGCGTTCGCCGCGTCCTGCGGCGAGGATCAACGCTTCATGCGTGGATTGCGGCGGCATCGTTTGTTTCCATCGGCTCGTCGTTTTCCGCCTTCACCGCCGTGGGGCGCGCCGGCCGGCCTTCGATGAAGGCCTCGGTCATGCGCCAGGCGATGTCGTCTGGATGCTGGACCGGCGGATGCTTCATGAAGAAGGAGCTCGGCCCTTCCACGCAGCCGGCCAGGCCCCGATCCATCGCCAGCTTGCAGCAGCGGATCGCGTCCACCGACACACCGGCCGAATTCGGCGAATCCTCCACCGACAGGCGCATCTCCAGGTGCATCGGCACATCGCCGAACAGCCGGCCCTCCATGCGGATGAAGGCGACCTTGTTGTCGTGCTGAAAAGGTACATAGTCGCTCGGCCCGACATGGATATTTTCCCACTCCAGCCGTTCGGGCAGCACCGCCTGCACCGCTTCCGTCTTCGATTCCTTCTTCGAAGCGAGACGCGAGCGGTTGAGCATGTTCAGGAAATCGGTGTTGCCACCGGTGTTGAGCTGGTAGGTGCGATCCACCGGCACACCGCGCTTCTTGAACAGGTCGGAGAGGGTGCGGTGGGTGATGGTGGCACCGACCTGCGCCTTGATATCATCGCCGATGATCGGCACGCCGGCTGCTTCGAAGCGCGCCGCCCATTCGGGATCGGAGGCGATGAATACCGGCATGCAGTTGACAAATCCGCAGCCGGCCTTGAGTGCCGCCTCGGCATACCAGCGAACGGCCTCTTCCGAGCCCACCGGCAGGTAGTTGACGACGATCTCAGCGCCGGATTCCTTCAGGATGTGCGCCACCTCATCCTGGCTCGGCTCGGGTTCGTTCGCCGGCGCGAAGGTGACATCTTCCGGATAGTCGCGCATGTGCTCGGAGACGCCGTCGAGGATGCGTCCCATGCGAACGGTGACGCCCGTTTCGGGAATGTCGGGGCAGAACACCTTGGTGCAGTTGGGTTTGGCGAAGATGGCACGGGCCACGTCCTTGCCCACCTTGCGGCGGTCGATGTCGAAGGCGGCCACCACCTTGATGTCGTGCGGCGCGTAGCCGCCGATCTCCCAATGCATCAGCCCGAGCGCCCGGTCTTTCTTTTCGGGGCCGTAGTAATGGATACCCTGGATCAGGGAGCTGGCGCAGTTGCCCACGCCGATGATGGCAAGACGAATGTTGTTTCGCATGCATGCACTCCTTCTTTCAAAGATTGCCGAACATCCGGGACCACGACCCGCAATGTCGGGAATCTCCGCCCTGCATGCATCCTTCGGCGCAAGATATGAAGGCGCCACGAGTGGCATGGGCGTCGGGACGGCCGATGACATCGCAGCGTGATCCGGGATGTTCCCGCGTCCCGGAATCGGGAAGCGTCAACCCTCCATCGGGTTTCCAAACGCTTTATATGGGGGCGCATGCGCCGGCTTTCAACCCCCTGCCCGCCCCCGGCTTTCGTGATAGGCTCGCGCACATGCGGTTGAGTCGGGATTTTCGACAGCAGTTCATGCAGCGGGAGATGCGCACGCACGGGCGCAAGAACGGATTCGTGACCAAGGGGCAGCAGGCGCGGCTGAATCGCTGGCTGCCGGTGATCGGCTTGCCGAGGGAGGTCGGGCTGGCCGATGCCGGGTTGCCGCCGGAGGCGCCGGTGGTGATGGAGATTGGTTTTGGCAACGGCGACTTTCTCGTGCATCTGGCGCGCGCGCATCCCGACTGGTGGCTGCTGGGCGTGGAAATCTATCTGCCCGGCGTGGCCAAGGCGGTGGCGCGGCTGGAGGATGCGGGCGTGATCGAACGTTGTCGCATCTCCCAGTTTCCGGCGCAATATGTGCTGGCGCACCAGGTGGGCGAGGGTGGCCTGCACGGCATCTATATCAATCACCCCGACCCTTGGCCGAAGGCGCGGCATCACAAGCGCCGACTGATCCAGAAGGACTTCGCGCGGTTGCTGACCTCGCGGCTGGAGATTGGCGGTTTTCTGAAACTGGCCACGGACTGGCCGGAATTGGGCGAGTGGATGCGGGATATTCTGGATGCCACGCCGGGTTTGCGGAACATGGCGGGCAGGGGCGGGTTCGTGTCGCGCGAAAACGGTCGCCCCGTCACCAAGTTTGAGCGACGCGGCATCCGCGAAGGACGCGAGAGCCTCTTTTTGCATTATGTGAGGGAACGATGAGCCTGAAAACCAACTGTGAACGATTGGTGATGACCGCCGTGCAGGGAAGCGTGGCGCCGGCGCATCAATGGGCGCCGTTCGAGGTGGGCGCTGGCGGCGAGATCATCGCCTGGCCATCCACCGGCGGCATCACCTACAACGTGAAGGTCGGAGACTCCGTGTTTGGCTGGGCGGGCGAGCATATCGAGCCCGGTGTGTCGGCGACATTGGCCCACAAAAACAAGAAATGCGAGGCGGGGTTCCAGTTTCTGGCCTGCTGTGGCAATGAGGCGCGGGTGATTTCCGGCGAGGCCAAGGGGGCCGTCGGTCGCGTGTTGGGGCATCATGGCGGTGTCGAGCATCTGATGCTTCAGTTCGAC
>CAYVBG010000113.1:0-6037 GCA_964449205.1 uncultured Zetaproteobacteria bacterium
GCCTGCTCCACTTCCCGTTCCTCGATCAGGCCAATCACCTCACCGGCCTGCACGACCTCGCCTTCCTTCCGTCGCACTTCCTTGAGCACGCCGCTGGCGATGGCGGAAATCTCCATCGTGATCTTGTCGCTCTCCACCTCGGCCACGACCTCGTCCTCGACCACCGCATCGCCCGGCTGCTTGTGCCAGGCCACCAAGGTCGCTTCCGATTCCGACTCGCCCAGGCTGGGCACCTTGATTTCAATATTCACGCCTTGCCCCCTTCGCCTCATTCGATCATTCCGCCATCCATGTCGCCCGTCAGCGCCTTCTCCACCAGCGCCTGTTGCTGGCGGGCATGCCGCCGGGCCGACCCGGTCGCCGGCGGCGCGGACGGCGCGCGCGCCAGATGCGTCAAACGCTGGCCGGCCTGCAAGCAACGCTCCAGCCGGTAATCGATCTGGAACCATGCGCCTTGATTTTCCGGCTCCTCCTGCACCCACGCCACCTCTTCCGTCGCCGCGAACCGCACCATCTGCGTTTTCACCTCATCCCACGGGAAGGGATACAGCCGTTCGATGCGCACGATGGCCACGTCGCGAATCTTCCGCGCGCGCCGTTCGGCCAGCAGGTCGTAATACACCTTGCCGGAGCACAGAATCAGCCGCCGCGTGCGCGAAGGCTCCACCGCCGCGTCCGTTTCGCCGATCACCGGCTGGAAACGCCCGTGCGCCAATGCCTCGCGCGGTGAATAGGAGAGCTTCTGCCGAAGCATGCTCTTCGGCGCCATCATCACCAGCGGCTTGCGGGTGCGAATCAACACCTGTCGCCGCAGCAAATGAAACAATTGCGCCGGCGTGGTGGGAGTGGCCACGACCATGTTCGACTCGGCGCACAGTTGCAGATAGCGCTCCAGCCGCGCCGATGAATGTTCCGCCCCCTGTCCTTCGTAGCCATGCGGCAGCCACAGCACGAGCCCGCTCATCCTGCCCCACTTGGACTCGCCGGCGGCGATGAACTGGTCGATCACCACTTGGGCGTTGTTGGCGAAATCGCCGTATTGCGCCTCCCAAATGACCAGCGCCCTGGGCTCGGCCAGCGAATAGCCGTATTCAAACGCCATCACCGCCTCTTCGGACAGCATCGAATCCACCGCCACGAAGTGCGACAGCTCGCCATTCTCCACCTGCCTGAGCGGCACGAACTTCTTGCCGGTCTGGTAGTCGTAGATCACCGCGTGCCGGTGGAAAAACGTGCCGCGCCCGGTGTCCTGACCGCAAATGCGCACCCACCCGCCCTCGTCCAGCAAGCTGGCATAGGCCATGATCTCGGCGCAGCCCCAGTCCACCGGCAACTCGCCGTCCATCATGCGCAACCGCGCCTCGTACAGTTTCTTGACCTTCGGATGCGGCGTGAAGCCTTCCGGAAACGCGTGCGCGCGGCGCACCAGCACGGACAGGCGTTCGAGCGGCACCGCCGTGTCCGGCTCCGGCGCGCCCTGGCGCACGAATCCCTTCCAGCGCCCCTGCAGGCTGTTCGGCTCCGAGGGCGGCGTGCGTTCCTTGTTGCGCCGAACCCGCTCCAGACACTCGCGATAATCGCGCAGCCGCGCCTCGGCCTCTTCCTCGGTGAGCACGCCGTCGTTCACCAATCGGCGGCGATAGAGTTCCAGCACGGTCGGGTGCCGGGCGATCTTGCGATACATCACCGGCTGCGTGACCATCGGCTCGTCGCCTTCGTTGTGACCGCGCCGGCGATAGCAAACCAGGTCGATCACGATGTCCGACTTGAACCGGTAGCGGTAATCCAGCGCAATCCGGGCCGCCAGCACCACGGCCTCGGGGTCGTCGCCGTTCACATGCAGAATCGGCGCCTGCACCATCTTGGCAATGTCCGTGCAGTAGAGCGTCGAACGGGCATCGAACGGATTGGTCGTGAAACCAATCTGGTTGTTGACCACGATATGCACCGCGCCGCCGGTGCGGAACCCATTGAGCTTCGACAGGTTCAACGACTCGGCGACCACGCCCTGACCCGAAAAGGCCGCATCGCCGTGAATCAGAATCGCCATCACTTCCCGGCGCGCATCGTCCTTGCGCCGGCGCTGGCGGGCGCGCACGCTGCCCAGCGCCACCGGCGTGATGATTTCCAGATGCGAGGGATTGAACGCCAGCGACAGATGCAAACGCCCTCCCGGTGTGGAAATGTCCGAGGAGAAGCCCATGTGGTATTTCACATCGCCCAGCCCCGTCTGCTCGCCGGTCAGCTCGCCCTCGAATTCGGCGAAGATGTCCGCCAGCGACTTGCCAAGAATGTTCGCCAGCACATTCAGCCGCCCGCGATGGGCCATGGCCATGATGATTTCCTTCGCTCCCTTGCAGCCGGCCTGCTTCACCAGCATGTCCAACATCGGAATCAGGCTCTCGCCGCCCTCCAGCGAAAATCGCTTTTGCCCCGCATAGCGGGTTTGCAGGAAATGCTCGAACTCGTTCGCCCGCAGGATCTTGTGGAAGATCTGCAAGCGGGTTTCGTTGTCGAAGCGGGGGGTGGAACGCACCGACTCCAGCCGTTCCTGTAACCACAGCTTCTGCGCCGAATCGGTGATATACAGAAACTCCGGCCCGATATGACCGCAATAGGTGCGTTGCAAAATCTCCAGGATCTCGCGCAGCGGCAACATCGGCGGCGCCACCAGATCGCCGGTCGGAAACGCCACATCCATGTCCGCTTCCGTCAGGCCATAGAAACGCGGATCGAGCTCCGGACTGGGCTGCGGCGGATTCAGCCGCAGCGGATCGAGATCGGCATGCAAATGCCCGTGAACGCGGTAGCCGTGGATCAGATACAGCGCCCGCGACGGATATTCGACCTCCTCCCATCCCGATGGATGCGCGGGCCGGGCGCGCGCCGCCGCCTGCCGCATCTCCTCCTCCACCCGGCGGCGGGGCTTATCGTGCTCCACATCGCCCAGCGCCAGAAAACGCGCCGCCCACACCGGCGGCACAGAAGACGGATCGCGCAAGAAGTCCTCATACAGCGACTCCACCCACGCAGCGTTGACCCCGCCCAGATCGGCGGCCTGTTCGAAGGCCCGGCGCAGGGACGGAAAGGGAATGGCGTTGTCTGGATCCGGCATGCTCACACGCCGGGTTATAGCGCAACCGAAAGAGAAAAGCGAGCGGAACACGGCGCCATCATGCCTCGCCTTCCATGCCCGCTCCGACGCCGGTCGTCAGCCGGTCGAACACCCGATGGACGCACGCCATCGTCTGGCGCAATTCGCGCGGCGAACGCGAGGTTCCCGACACCGTAGCATGGCGGCGCAGGCTCTCCCATTCGGGGGCGCCGGCATCCGCCGACAAGGAAGAAACAGAGCGCCCCAGCTCCACCTGCAACACATGCTCCATCCAGCGGTAGGCCAGCCACGTGTCGGCCAACCACCTCGCCTGCCTGCGCCAGGACTCCGGCACGGCCTCCGGCAAGTTCCCCAAGATCGCGCATACCCCGCGCGCCTCGCCGCCAAAGGCCAGGCGCGCCAGCTGGGCCAGAAACTCGATATCCACCAGCCCGCCCGCATCCTGTTTCAGGTTGATCGCACCGGCATGCCGGTTGGCCAGATGCGCCAACATCTTCTCCCGCATGGCCCGCACCTCCGCCGCCACCCGTCGGGCGTCGCGGGGCATGTCCAGAATGCGCCGCACGGTCACGTCCACGGCGCGCCGCGCGGCTTCCGGGCCAGCCACGGGCCGCGCCCGAACCAAAGCCTGATGCTCCCAGCAAGCGGCCTCGCGGCGCTGGTATTCGTCGAAGGCCGCCAATGTCGTGACCAGCACGCCGCTGTGGCCGGATGGCCGCAGACGCGCATCGAACGCATAGCCCGCACCCCAAGGCGGACGCTCCGTCAGCATCCGTATCATGCGCCGCCCCACGCGCTGCGCCTGCTCGCGCATGGAACGCCCGCCCGCCATCGCGCATGCATCCTCGCAAACCAGCACAAACACCATGTCCAGATCGGAAGCCAGCCCCATTTCCCGGCTGCCGTGCTTGCCCATGGCCAACGCCACGAACGGAAAATCCGGCGGCAAATCGAGCTGCCGCAGCGCCATGCGCAGCACCGCGCGCGTGGCGGCATCGGCGACGTCCGCCAACCATGCCCCGACGGCAAGCACATCGGCCTGGTGCGCATCCACCGCCAGCGCGGCAATCAGGCGGCCGCGATCCACCAGCCGTCCCAGATCGGCCAGCGCGCCTTCCTCCTCGCCCGCATCCAGCGCATCCAGCTCCCGAACCACGCTGGCGATGTCGTCCGCGCCGCGCGAGGCTTGAAGGGGCCACTCCAGCAACGACAGATCCCGCAACACCTGTTCGCGCAGCCAGGCCGAGGCGGCCAGCACGCCCATCAGCCAGGCGCGCGTGCCCGCATGCGCGGTGATCAAATCCACGAATGCGGCGCGGCCGCCGATGACGCCAAGCAGGTCGGCAAACGCATCCAGCGCCGCCAGACCGTTTGCGTCATCGGCCCAGCGCGGCACGGCCTCGGCGAGAAAATGCCGGATGGCCGTCTGGCAGCGGTCGGGCAACAAGCCGCGAGCCAATTGCGCCTGAATGCGCCCCAGCGCGGCGCGCACGCGCGTTTCCGCCTGCCCGCGCCAGGCCGCAGGCAGGGGAGCAGCAGCATCGAGCCAGTTCGTTCCGCCCGCCTCCTGCGGGAGCGCCGGCATGAAATCACGCACAAAGGCGCGGCGAACCCGGGCGGCATGGCTGTGCAACCCCTTCTCCACGTCATCCCTGCCCAAGGCCAGATTCAGGTAGGTCGCATAATCCTCCGGCAGCCGGTGCGTCTGCTCGCCATACCGCGCCTGAATCGCATGTTCGACACGCCGCCAGAAGGGATACGCTTCCGCCAAAGCCAGAGCATCGTCCGCATCGAACAGGCCGGCCTCGCACAATGCCGCGAGCGCAGGCATCGTGCCGGCGATGCGCAGCGCGGGCTGACGTCCGCCATGCAACAGTTGCATCGCCTGCGCCATGAACTCGATCTCGCGGATACCGCCCGCACCCCGCTTCACATCGAATCCAGGGCCAACCTCCGTCTCCCTGGCCCGCGCATCAATGCGCCGCTTCATGTCGGCCAGCGCAGTCACCGTGGTGTAGTCCAGATACCGGCGGAACACGAACGGCGCCACGCCATCGAGCAGCGCCGCACCCAGCGCCGCGTCGCCGGCCACACAACGCGCCTTGAGCAACATCGCGCGCTCCCATGTCTGGCCGTGCTCACGGTAGAAATCCACCACCGATTCCAGGCTGGCTGTAACCGGCGCCGTGGCGCCGCCAGGGCGCAAGCGCATGTCCACGATCCATGCGCGCCCGTCCGTCGTCACCTCATCCAGCAGACGAATCAACATGCGAGCCAGGCGTCCGAAATACTCGCGAGCGGGCAGGCTCTTGCGTCCGCCCGCGCTCATCCAGCCGGCAGGCGCATCATGGACAAACATCAAATCCACGTCGGAACCAAGGTTCAACTCGCGTCCGCCGAGCTTGCCCAGACCGATCACCGCAAACCGCGCGCCGTCCATGCGCCCGAAACGGGGGGCCATGGCCCGGTGCGCCATCTCCAATGCCCGACCGATCAGCCCGTCCGCGAAATCGGCCAGCGCCGTCCACGAACACGCGACATCGCCGTGCAGCCCCAGCTCCCACCAGATCACATGCGCCAGCCCCCTGCGCTTCGCCCGGCGCAGCCGGCGCTGGTTTTCCTCCATATCCTCCACGGCTTCGGGCACCCAGTCGCGACCGGCATCGGGCAGGCAAGCTGCCTCCGCCGGCCTGAACAATCCCTGTCGCTCCGCAGCGGAAAGCTTGTGAACCAGCTCCGCAAACCACGGACTGATGGCCATCACGCGCTCTGCGGCATCCCTCACACCCGGCGCCGTGCCCGTCGGCAAGACTGTATCCATGCCCTTGATTATAAACCCAAGCATCCCGTCCCGCTGGCGCCGTCACCGAAAAAGGGCCGCGCATCGCGCGGCCCCCTTCCATGCGAAACGCCCCGCATCAG
>CAYVBG010000114.1:0-6024 GCA_964449205.1 uncultured Zetaproteobacteria bacterium
GGTTGCTGGCCAGCGGCGGGCTGACGATCTGGAACCGCTCCAGCCACATACCCAACTGCAACACCAAGGACAGCCAGAACATCGCCCACATGTTGTGCCGGAACTTCTCAAACGCCATCGCAAACGGCGCCACGGTCGCGCAGAACAGCATGCCCCAGACCACCGGCGCATACGGGCCGAAGAACTTCTCCAGCAACACTTCCTTTTCGAACATGTCGTTCGAGTACCAGATGGACGCATATTCGCCGAGATTCAGGTAATTCCAGACCATCGCGATGGCAAACGTGAGCTTCGCGGTCTTGTCCATGATCTCGGTGGTCATGTAAGCCTCAAACCGGAACACGTAGCGCAACATCACAAACAGTGTAATGATGGCCGCACATCCGGAATACAGCGCGCCGGCCACGAAATATGGCGGGAACGACGTGATGTGCCAGTCCGGCATGATGGACATCGCGAAGTCGGAAGCCACGATGGAATGCACCGACACCGCCAGCGGCACCAAAAAACAGGCCATCAGCACGTAGGTCTTGCGAAACGCGATCCATTCCGTCGCACGCCCCATCCAGCCAAGCGACAGCGCCGAATACAGCTTCTTGCGCCAGCCTTTCGCATTGTCGCGGCAGATGGCCAGATCGGGAATCATGCCGATATACAAAAACAGGGCGGAACTGGTCGCGTAGGTGGTGATGGCCGCCGCATCCCACAACAGCGGCGAGCGGAAATTTGGCCAGATCGTGCGTTCATTCGGATAGGGCAGCACCCAATACATGTTCCAGACACGGCCCAAGTGGATCACCGGGAAGATGGCCGCGGTCAGAATCGAAAACAAGGTCATCGCCTCGGCAAAACGGTAGATGGGCTTGCGCCAGTCCGCCTTGGTCAGCAGCAAAATGGCCGACAGCAGCGTGCCTGAATGACTCATGCCGATCCAGAACACGAAGTTGGAGATGTAGAGTTGCCAGAAATGCGGCCGGTTCATCAACGCCACGCCCAGTCCCTCGCGGTACTGATAGGCCTCGGCGGCCACGCCGCACAGCACCAGCACGACGCACACGCCGAGCACCACCCAAAACGTCTTCCTGGGCGATTCCAGACTGGCCAGCACATCCTTGTTGATCTTGGCCCATTCGATGTCTTTCATGCTGTAGTCACTCATCGAGTTCTTCCCCTCTTTGAACCGTTCTCAGCGTTTCACGCCGGCCCGCGCTCCATCGCCCGCTTCCAGCGCGTGTTCACCCTCAAGCCTCGGTGTCCCGCACGCGATCCAAATACATCACGCTCGGTTCCACGTTCAGCTCCTCCAGCACACGATAGCCGCGCAAATCCTCGGACTTGTCCTGCTCGTGCCGATCCAGCTCCACCTCATGGGCCTCCCACGAGCGGGCGACCTGGCTGTGTTCATCCCGGAGGTTTCCAAAGGTGATGGCCTGCGTCGGACAGCTCTGCTGACAGGCGGTCATGAACGATCCGTCCTCGACATGCTCCGGATGCCCGGCATCCGCGGCTGCGTCCTTGGCGGCGCGGATACGCTGCACGCAGAAGGTGCATTTCTCCATCACGCCCTTGTCGCGCACGGACAGATCGGGATTGAGTTGCATCTCCAACGGATGCGGCAAATCCTTCCAGAAATTGAAGAAGTTGAAATAGCGCACCTTGTAGGGGCAGTTGTTGCCGCAATAGCGCGAGCCCACGCAACGGTTGTAAACCTGCGTGTTCAGCCCGTCCGGCGAATGGTAGGTCGCCGCCACCGGACACACCGGTTCGCACGGCGCGTGGTTGCATTGCTGGCACATCATCGGAATGTAATGCGCCCCACGCTCCGGATACTCGCTTTCCTTGATGTCCACATCGGTCTCGCCCTCGGGCTCTTCCCAAAAGCGTTCGATGCGCATCCAGTGCATCGCATGCCCGCGCGAATAGTGCTCCTTGCCGACCACCGGCAGGTTGTTCTCGGCATAGCAGGCGGTCACACAGGCGCCGCAGCCGATGCACTTGTTCAGGTCGATGGCCATGCCCCACATGTAGGGCTCATCCTTGTAGTAATCCCGATCGCGCAGTCGCGACCAGTTCTCGAGCATCCGCTTCAGAGCCATGGGTTACGCCTCCTCTTCCGTGCGATCGAACTGCTTCGCGGTCACGGTCTTGACGATCTCGCGGCCAGCCTGCGTGGACGTATTGCTCTCCAGCACCAGATCACCGTGCGCCAGCGTCACCAGCGGGCCGCGATCGGCCACCTTGGTGACAGACACACGTGTGGCATGTGTGGCCAGCTCGCCCGTGGCCGCATCAAACGCCGGAGTCAAAATCCTGTATGGATTGACGCCGCGCCCCTTGGCGTAGCGCCCATACGCCGTGTGGCCCTGTCCCAGCGGAATGGCCACCGCGTCCTCGCGGATACCCGGGAACACCACCACCTTCACCTTCAACGACCCGGCGGCAGAGCTCACCTGCACGACATCGCCGGTCACCACACCCAGTTTCTTTGCCGTTTTCGGATGAATCTCCACCCACGAGTCCCAAACCACCTCGGCCAACTGATCCGGTAACTCCTGCAGCCAGGGAAGGTTCGCATGACGCCCGTCCCAAAGCCCCAGCCTCGGCGAGGGGATCAGCGCAAATGGATGCTGCGCATCCTCCTTCGGCGCCGCCGGCAGCCGAACCGGACGCACCCTAGCCTCGATGGACACGGCCTTGCCGGTCTTGATCCGCACAAACCCTTGTGAAAGCGCGCCTTGCCGGAAGCCTTCCTCCGGCGTCTGCCCCGGCACACTCGCCTTGGGCGGATTGTCCAGCGCCGGGCGCATGGCCAGCAACGCATCGGTGACATAGGCCTCGTAGTTCTTCCAGCGCCTGAACTTCGCATCCACATTGCCCAGCACGCCCAGAATCAAATCGCCGAAGCCGCGCGTCGCATCGGAGCCAAACACCGGATTCATCACCGGCTGCTGCAGCCCCAGCAATCCATCGCTGGCCGCATAGGCCGGCATCGCGGTGTTCCACTCCTCCAGATAGGAGTGAACGGGCAACACCAGATCGGCGGCCATGGCCGTCTCGTCCGGGAACATCGAAAACACGATGCGCGTCTTCGCCCTGGCCCACGCCTTGTCCGCCTTCATAAAATCCGGCGCCTGATACAGCGGATTGGTTCCGTGCACCACCACGGTGTCGAAACGTCCCTTGCTCAATCCGTCGAGGAAGGCGCGCAACTCGGCCCAACCGCCCATCTTCGGCTGCAAATCGGGGAACGGCACGGAAGCACGCGGCAGGATGGTCTTGCCGATATTGCCCAGCATCACATTGAGCAGCAAAATCGCGTTCGCCGTCTCGCTGCCATGCGGCACACCCTCGGCGCTCGAACCCGACAACACCAGCGACGGCGAGCGACGGGTCAGCAACTCGCGCAGCTTGTGGATACGCTCGGCGGACACACCGGTGATCCGGGCCGTTTCCTCGATATCGACATCGCGAACGGAATCCAGCACATCGGCCGGCAACCTCGACGCATAACGCGCGTCGCGCGCCAGCAGCGAGGCCAACGCCCGGGCCAGGTATCCCTCGGTTCCGGCCTTGATCGGAATCCAGCGATCGGCATTGGCGCCGGTCAGCGTCATCTTGGACTCGACCATCACCAGCGTGCCGCGCGGTGCCTCGCGGAACCTGGCATATTGGCCCGCGAAATGCACCGGCGACATCCATGTGCCCAGGAAATCCGCGCCGAAGGACACGATCAGGCTTGCCTTGCCAAAATCGTAGCGCGGCATCGCATGGCCGAACATCGCCGCGTTCGCCGCATGCCCGACCGCCGGCGGCAGGGTGTCGAACACAAAATGATTGCCGGAAGCGCCGGCAGCATCCAGATAGGCCTTGATGATGGCTGCCTGATGACCGCTGACCGCGCCGGTCAACCAAGCCTGGCGCGCATTCTTCCGCCCCAGATGCTGCTTCAGCGCGTCCTCGGCCTCGGCCCAGGAAACCTCCACCAGCTTGCCGCCCTTGCGCATCATGGGCTTCGTCAACCGGTCGGGATTGTAATGCGCCTGAAGCCCCGCCTGTCCCATCGGGCACAAGCGCCCCATGTTGATATCGGACGCCGGATTGCCTTCCAGCTTCAATGCGCGCCCTTCGCGGATGCGCGCATGGATGCCGCAGCCGGCCGGACACATGCGGCAGGTGCTGGCGTAATACATTTCCACGCCGGGACGCACGAAATCCTGCGGATCGACGTTCGGCTCGACCTTTTCCTTGCGAACCTCGATATCGACCGCGTTGATGATGTCCGTGTCGCCGCAACCGGCCAGCACCAGCGCGCCGCCGGCGCCGGAGAGCCCCATCGCCTTCAGAAAGGCGCGACGTGTCCACTGTTCGTTCGTGTTCGTGTTCCGACCCATCATCAAATCTCCTTCGCCCGCCCAATCAGATATGACACTGCCAGCAATCATGCGGCGCACGAACCATATGGTCGCGGATGCGCTTGGGCAGACGCTCGGTCATTTTCTTGATTTGCGATTCCTTCATCGTTTCCGGGTGCTCGGGATCCAGCACCGCCGGCTGCGGGAACCTGACCTCCATCACCGGCACGTCGGTCGCGGCGGCGGGGATCATCCATCGCTTGGCCGGCTTCGGCTTGCCGATGTCCGAATCTCCCTGGAACTGGCGGTGGCAACTCAAACACCAACCCATGGTCATCGCCCGCACCTTCTTGCCGACACTGAACGTCTTCACATCTCCGTGGCACATGCCGCAGACCTGTTGCGTCGGCCGACCGTCCTTGAAGATGAAACGCTGCACATGACGCTTGTGTGTGAAATACACGAAATCGGGCATGTCATGCACCTTGAGCCACGGAATCGGCTTCTTCGCCTCCCAGTAGGCAAACAGTTTCTTGATGCGCGGCTTGTTGCGCACGCTCGGCAGATGCGCGTGACAACCGATGCACTTGGCCACGGGAGGAATGCCCGCCACCTTGCTGCGCCGGGCGTAGGTGTGGCAATACATGCAGTTGATCTTGAACTTGCTGGCATGGCGCGCATGCGGAAATTCGATGGGCTGCGGCGCGTCACTGACGTCGTCCGCCCACGCATCGACCGGCATCGCAAGACCGAACACAGCCACGACCACCGCCAACCACAGATTCATGGAACAAGGCTTCTGCCACATAGGCACCCTCCCCTGGATTTGTTCACGCCGCCGCTTCCCCGTCGGCGATGCAGGCGCGCCACCCCTGTCTGGCGCGCGTGATTCAGGTCACGAACGATAACCGCTGGACGGCGCTCGTTATACCCTGAAAAAACTGCGGGAATACCTCCGCCGCATTCCCGTGTCGCTATGCGCTGTCGGCGAGCCTCCGCAGCTCGGCGATCGCCGCCGCATAATCCGGCTTGCCATACACCGCCGAGCCGGCCACGAAGGTGTCCGCGCCCGCCGCCGCGACCTCGGCGATCGTGGAGGCGTTCACGCCGCCATCCACCTCCAGTCGCGCATCGCAGCCGGCCTCATCCAGCATCTTCCGGGCCTCGCGGATCTTGTCCGTCACCGCATGGATGTAGGACTGACCACCGTAGCCCGGATTCACGCTCATCAACAGCACCAGATCCACGCAATGCAGCACATGGCGGATGGTGGACACCGGCGTGGCCGGATTCAGGCTCACCCCCGCCTTCTTGCCCAGCGAGCGGATGAACTGGAGCGTACGCTCCAGGTGGATACTCACCTCCTGATGCACGGTGATGTAGTCCGCGCCGGCGTTCGCGAACGCCTCCACCTGCGTTTCGGGGTGCATCACCATCAAATGCACATCGATCGGCTTGTCGGTGTGCGGGCGGATTGCCTTGCAGACATCCGCGCCGATCGTGATCGGCGGCACGAAAGTGCCATCCATCACATCGTAGTGAATCCAGTCGCACCCGCCTTCGTCGATGGCGCGCACTTCCACGCCCAGATCGGCGAAATCGGCGGACAGGATGGAGGGAGCAATCACGGTTGACTGTTTCATGGGCCGGATTTCTACCGAACCCGTCCCCT
>CAYVBG010000115.1:0-5997 GCA_964449205.1 uncultured Zetaproteobacteria bacterium
TCTGAGCAACGGCGTCGTTCAGAAACAGTCCCGATGGACGGAGCTGAAACGCGCGCGCCGCTGAATCTCCCGCCAGCTTTCGAAGCCCCCAAGAAAAAGGGCCGCGCATCGCGCGGCCCCCTTCCATGCGAAACGCCCCGCATCAGACGGAGTAATACATATCCAGCTCGTAGGGATGCGGACGCAGGCGCAACTGATCGACCTCCTCCATCTTGAGGCTGATGTAGGCGTCGATCATGTCGTCGTCCATCACGCCGCCGGCCTTCAGGAACTCGCGGTCGGCGTCCAGCGCGTTCAGCGCCTCCTCCAGCGAGCGGGCCACGGTCGGAATGTCCTTCTCCTCCTCCGGCGGAAGATCGTAGAGGTTCTTCGTCGCCGCCTCGCCCGGATCGATCTTGTTGGCGATGCCGTCCAGCCCCGCCATCATCATCGCGGTGAAGGCCAGATACGGATTCGCGGACGGATCGGGGAAACGCACCTCGATGCGCCGCGCGGCGTCCGAGTTCACCACCGGAATACGGATGGAAGCCGAGCGGTTGCGGTTCGAATAAGCCAGCATCACCGGCGCCTCGAAGCCCGGCACCAGCCGCTTGTAGGAGTTCGTCGAGGCGTTGGCGAAGGCATTGATGGCCTTGGCGTGCTTGATGATGCCGCCGATATACCACAGCGCCTCCTGCGACAGCCCGGCATACTTGTCGCCGGCGAAGATGTTCTTGCCATCCTTCCACAGCGACTGGTGCGTGTGCATGCCCGTGCCGTTGTCGTCGAACACCGGCTTGGGCATGAAGGTCGCCGTCTTGCCGTGCGCGTCGGCCACGTTGTGCACCACATACTTGTACCACTGCGCGCGGTCGGCCGTCTCGATCAGGCTGCCGAACTTGAAGTCGATCTCGCACTGGCCGGCAGTGGCCACCTCATGGTGATGGCACTCGACCTCCAGCCCCACATCCTGCATCACCAGCGTCATGTCGTTGCGGATCTCCTGCAACGAATCCACCGGCGGCACCGGGAAATAGCCCCCCTTGACCTTCGGCCGGTGGCCGCGATTGACACCCTCGAAGGTCTCGTTCGAGTTCCAGGCCGCTTCCTCGGACTGGATGCGATAGCCGCAGCCGCCCATGTCGTTGTAATGGGTGACCGAATCGAAGATGAAAAACTCCAGCTCCGGCCCGAAATAGGCGACATCGGCGATGCCGGCGCTCTGAATGTGCTTCAGCGCGCGCTGCGCCACCTGGCGCGGGCAACGGTTGTAGTCCTTGCCGGTCGTCGGATCGATGATCTGGCCGATCAACACCAGCGTGGACGCCTCGAAGAACGGATCAATCTGCGCGCTGGCGGCGTCGGGAATGATGGCCATGTCCGAATTGTTGATATCGCACCATCCGGCGATGGAGGAACCGTCGAACGCGAAGCCGTCTTCGAAGGAATCCTCGCTCAGCACCGCGATGGGATAGGTGACATGCTGCCACTTGCCCTTGGTGTCGGTGAAGCGGATGTCCACGAATTCGCATTCGTGCTCCTTCACCATGTCGAATACTTGCTTTACTGCGTCACTCATCGTTTTTCTCCTTTGATGTCATTGCTCAAACGTGCACTGCCCCCGAAATCCGATCGCTGTCACAGCGCGTCCTCGTCGCGCTCGCCGGTGCGGATGCGAATCGTCTGCTCCACCGGCAGCACGAAGATCTTGCCGTCGCCGATCTTGCCGGTGCGGGCGGCCTTCATGATGGCCTCCACCGCGTCGTCCACCAGATCCTCGGACACGACCAGCTCGATCTTCACCTTGGGCAGGAAATCCACCACGTATTCCGCGCCGCGATACAGCTCCGTGTGGCCTTTCTGCTGACCAAAGCCCTTGACCTCGGTCATGGTCAGGCCGTGGATGCCGATGTCGTTCAGCGCATCCTTGACCTCATCCAGCTTGAATGGCTTGATGATTGCCTCAACCTTCTTCATGTATTGTCCTCCCACTCGCGAAACCCGTGCGTGATCGGGTAGCGCCGGTCGCGTCCGAACGCCTTGCGGGTGATCTTTACCCCCGGCGGCGCCTGGCGGCGCTTGTATTCCGCACGATACAGCATGCGGATGATAGCGCGAACCTCGCCCGCATCAAAGCCGCGCGCCACGATATCGGCGACACTCTGCCCCATTTCGACATGGGCCTGCAAGATGGCATCAAGCACGGCGTAGTCCGGCAGCGAGTCGCTGTCCTTCTGGCCGGGCCGGAGCTCGGCCGAGGGCGGCTTCTCCAGCACATGCCACGGAATCACCTCCGCCGCGCGGTTCAGATGCCTCGCCAGCGCATACACCTCGGTTTTGTACACATCCTTGAGCACCGCAAAACCGCCGGCCATGTCGCCATAGAGCGTGGCGTAGCCCACGGCCATCTCGCTCTTGTTGCCGGTGGAGAGCAACATGCGACCGGTCTTGTTTGAAATCGCCATCAGCAACACCCCGCGCATGCGCGCCTGGATGTTTTCCTCGGTCACGCCAAAATCCGAAAGCCCCCACGCCGCGAACGGCCCGGCCAGCACATCCTCCACCGCCTCCACCGGCGCCGCGATGGGCAGCGTCAATGTCTCGATGCCGAGGTTCCCGGCCAGCGCCTCGGCGTCCGTCACCGAATGTTCGCTGGAAAAACGCGACGGCATCAGCACGCCCAACACGTTCCCGGCGCCCAGCGCCTCGCAGGCCAGCGCCGCCACCAGCGCCGAATCAATGCCGCCAGACAAACCGATCACCACATCGCGCGTCCCGTTGCGCAGCACATAATCGCGGATGCCCGTCACCAGGGCGCGGCGCATCTGCTCCAGCTTCTCCGGCAAAGGCGCCACCTCGCCTTGCGCGGCCGCCATGTCCACCACGCAATCGGCGGACTCGAACATCGGCGCGCGCGCCAGCAGCACGCCGCTGGCATCCATCACATGGCTGCCGCCGTCAAACACCACCTCGTCCTGCCCGCCCACCTGATTGACATAGGCGACCGGCGCGCCAAACAGCGCCGCCCGATCGCGCGTCAGCCGCTCGCGCTCGGCCTGCTTGTCCAGATGAAAGGGGGATGCATTCAGATTGATGAGCACATCGCGGCCCGTTCGCGCCTGCTCGCGGGCCACGTCGTCGTCCCACAGGTCTTCACAAATACCCAGGCCGATGCGCCAACCATGCGCCTCAAAGACCTCGGGGCCGCTGCCGGGCTCGAAATACCGCCGCTCGTCGAACACTCCGTAGTTCGGCAGCGCCCGCTTGTCATACACGCCGACCACGCTTCCGCCCGCGGCCAGCGTGGCGCTGTTGCGCAAGGCGCCGCCCTCCCGCCTCGGATGACCAAAAACGACCAATGTTTGGCCGCTGGCGGCCACCACCGCTTCGCGCGCCCGCGCCACGGCATCCAGAAATGCGTCGCGCAGCAGCAGGTCTTCCGGCGGATAACCGGTCAGCGTCAGTTCCGGCAGGGCCACCACATCGCAACCTGCGGCTTCCGCCCGACGCATCGCGTCCAGCGTCAGCGCCAGATTGCCCGCGATGTCTCCAACGCGCGGCGCCGCCTGCGCCAGCATGATCTTCAAGCGTTCACCTCCGCCCGGGCACAGCAACACCGACCCGGATTCCGGCGCTCAGGCCATGTCCTCCTCGGGACAGGCCGCCACCTTGTGCACGGCCAGGTCCGCGCCCTCGAACTCCTCCTCTTCGGAAAGCCGCAAGCCGAGGGTGGCCTTGATGGCGCCATAGACGGCAAACCCGGCCGCCACCGCGATACCCACGCCCGCCAGCGTGCCCGCCAGTTGCGCCATGAACGTCACACCGCCCGCGCCACCCATGGACTCCAGGCCGAAGATGCCGGCGGCCACGCCGCCCCACGCGCCGCACACGCCATGCAGCGGCACCACGCCCAGCACATCGTCCAGCCGCAGCCGGTTCTGGATGATCGTGAAGCCAAACACGAACACCACGCCAGCCACGCCGCCGATCACCAGCGCCCCGACAGGATGCACGATATCCGAGCCCGCGCAGATCGCCACCAGCCCGGCCAGCGCGCCATTGTGAACGAATCCGGGGTCGTTCCTGCCCGCGACCAGCGCCGAGAGCATGCCGCCCACCATCGCCAGCAGCGAGTTCGCAGCCACCAGGCCCGAGGCCGCATCCGCCGTGCCGGCGCTCATCACGTTGAAGCCAAACCAGCCGACGCACAAAATCCACGAGCCCAGTGCCAGATACGGGATATTGGATGGCAGAATCGCATGCACGCGGCCATCCGCGCCATAGCGTCCCTGCCGTGCGCCCAGCACCCTCACCGCGCCCAGCGCCAGAAAGCCGCCCATCGCATGCACCACCACCGAGCCGGCGAAGTCATGGAACTCCGCGCCGAAGGCGGACTTCAGCCATGCCTGGAAGCCCAGATTGCCGTTCCAGATCAGCCCTTCGAAGAACGGATAGACCAGCGCCACCAGCACCACCGTGGCCAGCGCATTGGGCCAAAACCGGATGCGTTCGGTGACGCCGCCGGAAATGATGGCCGGCACCGCCGCCGCGAAGGTCAGCAAGAAGAAGAAATGCACCAGCTCGTAGGCGTTGGTCTTGCCGCCCAGCTTCATCAGCTCGGGCACGGGCGCCAGAAACGACACGCCATAGGCCACGCCGAAGCCCACGAAGAAATAGGCCACGGTCGAAAATCCGAAATCGGAGAGCACCCGCACCATCGCGTTGACCTGGTTCTTCTTGCGCACCGTGCCCGCCTCCAAAAAGGCGAAGCCCGCGTGCATCGCCAGCACCATGGCCGCGCCCATGGTGAGAAAAAACACATCCATTCCCGCCGTATTCATGTATCCGGAACCTCCCTCGTTCGTATCGCTCATGCCGCTTGCGCACCGCCCAAGCGCGCCGGATATTCCCACAATCAGCCCTGCCGATAAACCCCGCGGTCCAGGAACATCGCATCGCCATAGGAATAAAAGCGGTAGCCGGCGCAAATCGCGTGCCGGTAGGCGTCCATCACCCGCCGGCGCCCGGCCAGGGCGCAGACCAGCATCAGCAACGTGGATCGCGGCAGATGAAAATTGGTCAGCAGCGCATCCACGATGCGGAACCGGTAGCCCGGCGTGATGAACAAATCCGTGCGCCCCTCGCCCGCCGAAAGCCGGCCATCCGCGCCGGCGGCTTCCAGCGCCCGCAGGCTCGTGGTGCCCACGGCCACGACGCGCCGGCCCTCGCGCCGGGCTGCGTTCACCCGCCGCGCCGTGTCCTCCGGCACCCGGAATCGCTCGGAGTGCATCACATGGTCGGCGATCCGCTCCGCCTGCACGGGCTGAAACGTGCCCGGCCCGACATGCAGCGTCACATGCGCAAAGCTTGCGCCGGCATCCTCCATCGCCCGCATCAGTTCATGCGTCAGGTGCAGCCCCGCCGTGGGCGCCGCCACCGCGCCCGGATGCCGCGCAAACACCGTCTGGTAGCGATGCCTGTCTTCCTCGGTGTCCGGCCGGTCGATATAGGGCGGCAGAGGCATGCGACCATGCCGCTCGATGGCGGCGGCCACATCCCCCGCCTCCAGCCGCGCTTGCACCTCCTTGCCCTCGCGCGAGAGGACAACGGCCGAAAACCCCGGCGCGAACACGATACGCGTTCCGGGCCGCAGCGGCTTGTTGGCCCGCCCCCAGGCACGCCAGATACCCTCCTCGCCCACGGGTTCCAGCAGCAAGAGCTCCACCCGACCGCCGCTTTCCTTGCGGCCAACGAGCCGCGCCGGAATCACCTTCGTATCGTTGATCACCCACACATCGCCGGGACGCGCCAGCGCCGGCAGTTCACGCATCGCCCGGTCGATCAGCCCGTCGCCCCGCACCTCCAGCAGCCGCGCCGCCACGCGATCGTCGGGCGGCCGGCGCGCAATGCGTTCCTCCGGCAGATCGTAGTCGAAATCGGCCAGCCTCACCGCGCCCGCCCCAGCAGTCTGTCGGGCTTAGGGGGATCGTAGCGAGCAGGTGGGGAAGCGAGGCCAAA
>CAYVBG010000116.1:0-5931 GCA_964449205.1 uncultured Zetaproteobacteria bacterium
TTAAATTATTGATTCTTTTGATTTGCAAAAGCTCCGAAATATTTTGGAGCTTTTCGGTTCTGCGCTTGGGGAGGATGCGCTGGCATCCGCTGGCGGCGTTGGTTCCGCCTTGGTCAGCAATTCGGCTTCGGTCAGTTCGACCTTGCGAACACCGGCGTCCGGTTCGGTCGGGGTGACCGGCGCTTGTTCCTGCCCGGCGGATTCGTCCGACAGCAGCGATTCCAGGTCGTCGAAGCGAACGGTATCTCCGGCGGCGTCCTGCGTTTCGGACGCGGGCCGGGGCGGGTTCAGGGCGACGGTGCGTTCGAAATTCTCAGGTTGGGGCGGGTTCGTGTCGTCCCGGGTTTGGTCATCCATGCGGCGCCTCCTGTGATATGGCCGGAAGGATAGCACAATCGCGCGTGTCGTTGGTGGCGGCGGGGCTGGACGAACGGCGCGAGGTTCGCCTATGCTGCCATGATGGATGGAGGCGGACATGGGAAATACGATACGGAGATGGATGCGGAGCGGCTGGATGGTCGCGTGCATGGGGATTGCGTGGCCGGCGATGACGCCTGCGGATGAACAGGTGGTGGGTGTCATCAGCGCTGTGAGCGGCGAGGTGATATTGCATCGCGGCGACGAGGAGTTGGTGGCCGAGCCGGGGGTGAATGTGACGCCGGGGGATGTGCTGGTCAGTGGCGAGGGGGCTTCGGCGCAACTGGACATGGATGACGGGTCGAGTCTGGCCATGGGCGCCGGCAGCCGCATGATCATCCGGGACTATCGTCTGCGCGAGGATCACAGTGTGTTGTCGGCGGCCATCGAGCTTGCCAGGGGTTGGTTGCGTTTTGCTGTGGCCAGGCTCAGAAGTCGGGACAGCAGCTATCGCTTCCACATGCCCACGGCCGTGCTGGGCGTGCGCGGCACCGAGGGGGTGTTGGAGGTGGAGGGCGAAGGCGATGCGGTGGAATCCCGTGCCGAGCTGGAGGAGGGCGAGGTGGAACTGGCCGAGCGCCTGGAACGGGGCAAGCTGGCGGGGCGGCGGGTGACGTTGCGGCCCGGCCAGTATGTGGAGCGGCGGCGGGCGCGGGCGTTCCGGTTGTTGCGGCACGTGCCGGCCCGGTTCCATCGGCGCATGCCGCAACACCTGAGGGCACGGCTGATGCGCCGCGCGCATCTGCTGAAGCGCCGCGGCATCCGGCCGCGCCGGCTCATGCGCCGCGCGCCGGCGCGACGGCAGCTCCACCGTCAAGGCATGCGATCGCGCCCGATGCGGCCTGGTGGCATCCATCGCGATGGGCGTGGCGTTGGGCGGCCGCACCTGCGCCGTGCGCCGCACGGAGGAGGGCGCCCGCATCGGTAGCGTGCGTCAGCGGCTCGTGAACCAGATGTCGCCGTAGTCGGCGCGCGCGGCGCCGCCCGCATTGTCGGTGTCGGTCATGATGGCAACGCCATCGATGTGTGTGATGTCCTGCCCGAGCAGCCGGCGGCAGTCCTTGAGGATATTGCGGCGGTGCTCGCGCCACTGGCCCGCATGGTGTTGGCCGGAGTCCACCGCCACCATGATGGCGCGGTGCGTGAACGGGTTGGGCCAGGATGCGCCGATGGGCGCATGGCTGGCCCAGACGTAGTTCAGCGCCCGAGCGCGCCAGAAGAACACGCCGCCGGAAATCACCACATAGATTCGGGCGGCGAAATCGTCGCCCGATTTCGCACGCTCGTTGGCCGCGCCCGAAGGCTTCGGGACACGCCAGCGCCAGTGCAGCCAAGGGGTGCGCCGGAGATCCACGCGGATGGCGCGATACCATGCCGAGGCTGTGCGGCGGCTTTCCGCGCGCAGAAAGGCGAGCCCGTTTTCGTGAATCAGTCGCCATTGGTTGCGACCGGAGAAGATGCGTTCTTTCCAGCCATCGAGTCGCCCGTGGGAGAAATCGCCGATGATCAGTTTCACAGGCTCTTCCGCCAGGCCCGAATGCGGCGCTGTTGGCAGCGCCGCGATCAGCGCGACCGCCCGCCATGCGGCGGGCCAACGGCATCGAATGCCTATGGTCCGTCCCCGCGCGGAGCCTGACCGGAGAGCAGCGGAAACGGTGTGACATTCGTGCCCTCGGGCATGTCGCGTACCTTGGCCTGGCCGACATGCTCCACCTCATCCACGCGGATGACCGCGTGCATCGGCACATGGAAGCGCCGGACATGCGCGAACTCCTGTTTCAGCGCCTCCTCACCGGGATCCACGACCAGATTGGCGCGCGCGCCGAACTCCAGGCCGGACACCTCGACAAAGCCCATGATGCCGGAGCCGCCAATATGACGGGCGTAGATTTCGTATATCTTGCCTTGATTGACGAAGGTGATGCGGTAGAGCGATTTGTTTGCCATTCAATCCTCGTCCGGCCAGCAGGTGACGCTGGCCGTGCAGGTTTCGGCGATTTCGACGCGGCTGACACGGATGCGTTTGTCGTCCAGTCGCCGTCGCATGCGATCCAACAGCACGCGGGCCACGTTCTCGCTGGTCGGGTTGATGGCATCAAACGGCGGGATGTCGTTCAGATTGTAGTGATCCCAAGGCGCAAGCGCGGCCTTCAATTCACGCTTCAGCACCTTGTAATCCACGCCCATGCCCAAGTCATCCAGTTCGTGGCAGCAAACATACAGCCGCACATGCCAGTTGTGGCCGTGCAGGCGGGCGCAATCTCCCGCATAGCCGCGCAGGCTGTGCGCGGCGGCGAAATGCGCCTGGATGCAGAGCTCGTAGCGCGGCATGGGTCAGGCCCCGGGGGGCAGCATGGCGACGCTTGCGTCGCGCCCTTCGGCGATCAGGATGTTGTAGGTGCGCGCGGCGGAACGGCTGTCCATGCACTCAAAGGCGATATGATTCAGCTCCAGCCATTCCGTCATGACCGGAGCGGGAAAGGCCGTGACCCTGCCCGTGCCGATGATCAGCACTTCCGGCGCGTTGCGGGCGACAGCTTGCAAATGCTCCGGTGCCAGATCCGGCAGGGTATCCGGCCCCCATGGCGTTTCCAGCCGCCCTTGGTGAATGAGCAAGCCGTGGGCGATGCATTCGTCGCCGACTTGCAGGAAGTCGTCACCGTAGGCGCGGAATACCAGCGCGCCGTCGCGGGGCTGCGGCGTCACGTCTCCCGGCAGACCGGGGCTCAGGGCCTGGCCTCCAGCTCGCGGGTTTCCTCCTCATCGGGCTTGAAGCGCCCCGCCAGGGCCAGCATGACGGGGCTGGCAATAAAGATGGACGACCATGTGCCCACCACGATGCCGGCCAGCAGCGCCATTGCGAAACCGTGAATCACTTCGCCACCCAGGAAAAACAGTGCAATGACCACCAGCAGCGTGGTCAGCGAGGTCATCAGGGTGCGCGCCAGCGTCTGGTTGATGGCGGCGTTGGTGACCTCGGTTTCCGGCGCAGGGCGTTTCTTCTTGCGGTTGGCCGCGAGATTCTCACGGATGCGGTCGAATACGACGATGGTATCGTTCAGCGAATAGCCGATCACGGTGAGCAGCGCCGCCACCACCGGCAGGTTGAACTCGGCTCCCGTGAGCGAGAACAGGCCCAGCACGATGGTGACATCGTGAATCAGGGCGGCGTCCGCGCCCAGCGCGAAGCGCAGTTCGAAACGCACCGTGACATAAAGCAGGATGGCCACCATCGCAATCAACACGGCCATGATGCCGGCGCGGGTCAGCTCGCGGCCCACTTGCGGCCCGACATATTCGACCCGGCGCATGGTCACCTCATTTTTGCCGAAACGCTTGGCCAGCGCGCCCAGCACCGCGGTGCTGATGGTGGAAGACTTCTCCCCGGCCTTGTTTTGCACCCGGATCAGAATCTCGTCCGGCGCGCCGTATTCCTGAATCACGGCCTGACCGTAGCCAGCCGGCTTCAGCGCCTCGCGCACGTCGGCAATGGCCGGTGGTGCCTTGAACCGGACCTCAACCAGCGTGCCGCCGGTGAAATCGATGCCGAAGTTCAGTCCTTTCACGGCCAGCAACACAATGGAGGCGAGCACCAGCAGGGCCGAAAACATCATGGCCGGCTTGCGGCGGCTGATGAAATCGATATGCGTGTCAGGGCGAATCAGTTGCATGCCGCTATCCTCAAATGCTCAACGATGCCACGCGACCGCGCTTTTCCAGCGCGAGCGCAATGACGGCGCGGGTGAAGGTGATGGCCGTAAACATCGAGGCCAGAATGCCGACCGACAGCGTGACCGCGAAGCCTTTCACTGGCCCGCTGCCAAACTGGAACAGCACGATGGCCGCGATCAATGTGGTGATGTTGGCGTCCACGATGGTGGTGAACGCCTTGTCGTAGCCGCCGTCGATGGCAGCCAGCGGCGTTTTGCCCAGCCGAAGTTCCTCGCGGATGCGCTCGAAGATCAGCACATTCGCGTCCACCGCCATGCCGATGGTCAGCACGACGCCGGCCATGCCGGGCAGGGTCAGCGTGGCGCCGATCATGCTCATCGCGGCGACGATCAGCAACATGTTGAACATCAGCGCCAGATCGGCAATCAGGCCGAAGGCGCGGTAATACACCGCCATAAACAGCAGCACCAGAATGCCGCCGATGATGATGGAGTTCATGCCTTGCTCGACCGAATCCTTGCCCAGGCTGGGGCCGATGGAGCGTTCTTCCACCACCTTCACCGGCGCGGGCAGGGCGCCGGCGCGCAACACGATGGCCAGATCATGCGCCTCCTGCGGTGTGAAACTGCCGGTAATTTGCGCCGATCCGCCGGAAATGCGCTCGCGGATGACCGGCGCGGACTGCACCACACCCTCGAGGATGATGGCGAAGCGTTCGCCGACATGCGCCTTGGTCAACTTGTCGAACTTGCGTGCGCCCTTGCTGTTGAACTTCAGCGTCACGGCGTATTCGTTGAAACGCGAATCGATGGAGACGCGCGCATCGGCCACCTCGCTGCCCGACAGCTCGGTGCGCCGCTTGAGCAGGTAGGGCTGGCGGAAGCGTTTGCCGCCACGTTTGGTTTCGGGCCCGTACATGATGATGTCGCCGGGCGGGATTTTGCCGGCCAGGGCCTTTTGCAGGTCGCCTTTTTCGTCCACCAGCTTGAACTCGAGCTGGGCCGTGCGCCCGATCAGCGCCTTGGCGCGGGCGGTGTCCTCGTAGCCCGGAATCTGCACCAGCACGCGGCGCGCTCCCTGCTTGACGATGACCGGCTCGGTCGTGCCGAGGGCGTCGATGCGCGTGCGCACGACCTCAATGGCCTGATCCACCGCGAACTTGCGGATGTCGCGGGCTTCTTTCGGTTTGAGCGTCAGTTCAAGACGGCCCTGTCCCTTGTCGGCCAGCGTATAGCCGGGCAGTTCCTTGTTCAGCAGATCGACCGCCCGCGCGGCCTCCTCCGGCCGCTTGAGCGCCACGATCAGCGCCTGCCCCTTTGCATCGAGTTTGCGGTAGCGAATGCGCGCCTTGCGCAGCACGCGGCGCACGCTGTCCACGTCTTCCTCCACCGAGCGCTCGACAGCCTTGTCCACGTCCACATCCAGCACCAGATGCACGCCGCCCTTCAAGTCCAGCCCCAGGTTCAGCGGCTTGCTGAAGATGCCGGGCCACCACGACGGCGGTGTTGTCACATTGGGCAGGCTGCCCATCACAGCCATGACGAACACGACGGCGATGAGCCAGAGCTTCCAGCGGGGGTAGGCGTGCATGGCGTTGTCCTTTCGGCGGCGGTTGTGTCAGTCGGCGAGGCTGGCGATGGTGTCGCGTTTGACGGTTACGCGCACCTTGTCGGCGATTTCCAGTTTCAGCGTGTCTTCGTCCACGTCCGTCACCTTGCCGATGATACCGCCGGCGGTGACCACTTTATCGCCCTTCTTCAACTCGCTGATCATGGTTTGATGCGCCTTCATGCGCTTTTGCTGCGGCCGGATCAGCAGGAAATAAAAAATGGCGATGACCAG
>CAYVBG010000117.1:0-5910 GCA_964449205.1 uncultured Zetaproteobacteria bacterium
TCCTGCATCTCCGGCAGGGTCGGCATGATCAGACCGTAAGGATTGGACTCCACCAGCGCCTTCGCCGTTTCATCCCGCTTGGCAAAATCCACCGGGCTGGTCAGCCATTGATCCTCCCACTCAGGCGTATGCCGCTCCATCACATCGCGCAGCCCCGGCGCCCCCACGGCGCTGGTCTCGTAATCCGTGCGGTGGCAATGGCTGCAAATGGTCTCGAAAATCTTGCGCCCGTGCTCGACATCCGCGACGGCCGCCCCGGAAGACTGTGCGTCCGTCGTCTTTTCTTCGCTCTCCAGCGTGATCGCGCCCTTCGTTTCCGCCGTCGTGACCGCCGCGCCCGATTGACCTGAGGCCGCGACCTTGCTCCCCGAGGCGCCAGATACAGCGCCGGCGGCCTGCGCGGGCAGGGAAAGAGCCACGACCGACAGCATGAACAGCGACAATACGGAAGCCGCGGGCACGGCCAACGCAAACATCCACGCCATGACCCGCAAGACCATGCGCGAGCGGAGGCCATCGCCCCGCCGAACATGCCGCCCCCTCATCGCTCCCTCGATTCCGACGCGCATGGGCAGACTGTAGGCAAGACGGCGCATTCCTGCAAGATGTTTCCGCACAAGGACACAGAACCGGATTGCCTGCGCGGCGCGGCTGGTTCATCATGCGCCGCCTGCGGCTCATCCGCCGCCCGGAGCAGAATACCATGCATGTGTCCAGTCTGACCGCCATCTCCCCGCTCGATGGCCGCTATGCGGGCAAGCTCACCGGACTGCGCCCCGTGTTCAGCGAATTTGGCCTGATTCACGCTCGCGTGACCGTCGAGATCCGCTGGTTGCAACAGCTTGCGGCGCATCCGGGCATTCCCGAGGTTCCGCCGTTCTCCGGCGAGACAAACGCAGCGCTGGAGCGCCTGATTGGCGACTTCAACGAAAAGGATGCCGCTCGCGTCAAAAGCATCGAAATCAACACCAATCACGATGTCAAGGCGGTCGAGTATTTTCTCAAGGAAAAACTGGCCGCGTTGCCGGAACTGGCCAAGGTATCCGAATTCCTGCATTTCGCCTGCACATCCGAAGACATCAACAACCTGTCTTGGGCGCTGATGCTGAAACAGGCGCGCGACGACATGCTGCTGCCCTGCCTGGATGAACTGATCGCCCGCCTGACCGAGGGCGCGCATGCGATGGCCGGCGCCGCCATGCTCTCGCGCACCCATGGCCAGCCTGCCAGCCCGACGACGATGGGCAAGGAATGGGCCAATGTGGTGTGGCGCCTGAAGCGTCAGCGCGGCCAGTTGGCCGCCACGCCCCTGATGGGGAAGATGAATGGCGCGGTGGGCAACTACAATGCGCATCTGGCCGCCTATCCCGAGCTGGACTGGCCGGCCATCGCCCGCAACTTCGTCGAGTCGCTCGGGCTGGTCTGGAACCCATGGACCACCCAGATCGAACCGCACGACTACATCGCGGAACTGAACGACACCATCCGCAGGATCAACAACATCCTGCTGGACTTCTGCCGCGACATCTGGGCCTACATCTCGCTGGGCTATTTTCGCCAGATCGCCATTCCGGGCGAGGTCGGCTCCTCGACCATGCCGCACAAAATCAACCCCATCGACTTCGAGAATGCCGAAGGCAACCTGGGCGTGGCCAACGCGCTGCTGTCGCATCTGGCCGACAAACTGATGATTTCTCGCTGGCAGCGCGATCTGTCGGACTCCACCGCCCTGCGCAGCCTGGGCGCGGGGCTGGGCCATGCGCTGCTGGCATGGAAATCGGCGTTGCGCGGCCTGGGCAAACTGGAACTGGATGCCAACCGGCTGGAACACGACCTGGATCAGGAATGGGAAGTGCTGGGCGAGGCCGTGCAAACCGTGATGCGTCGCTACGGCCTGCCCAACCCCTATGAGCAGATGAAAGCGCTGACGCGCGGCAAGCGGATCGACGCCGAGCGGCTGCGCGACTTCATCCGGGGCCTGGATATTCCGCGGGATGCCAAGGAACGCCTGCTGACCCTGACACCGGCCGCCTACACCGGCAACGCCGAGGAACAGGCGCGCAACATCTGACCGCCGGCGGCGCGTCAACCCCGCTGGCGCAACGCCTCCGGCAATGCGAATGTCACCCGCTCCTCGGTGACGCGAAGCGGCGTCGCTCCGCTTGCACCCAGATCGCGAAGCCGCGCGACGATTCCCTGCACCAGCGTCTCCGGGGCGCTGGCGCCGGCTGTCACGCCCACGTCCGCCACATCGCGCAGCCAGGCCGGATCGATCATCGACGCATCATCGATCAAATACGCCCGCGCGCCATGCCGCTCGGCCACTTCACGCAGGCGGTTGCTGTTCGATGAGTTGGCCGAGCCGATCACCAGCACCACATCGCACCGCCCGGCCAACACCTTCACCGCTTGCTGGCGGTTGGTGGTGGCGTAGCAGATGTCGTCCCGGCGCGGACCAACGATACCGGGAAAGCGCCGCCTGAGCGCATCCGCCACCTGCGCCGCGTCATCCACCGACAGCGTTGTCTGCGTGACATAGGCCAGCCGCTCCGGGTCGCGCACCGCAAGCCGCGCCACATCCTCCGCATGCTCGACCAGCAGCACCGCGCCCTCCGGCGCCTGCCCCATCGTGCCCTCGACCTCGGGATGGCCGGCATGGCCGATCAGAATCACCTGCCGCCCCGCTTCCACATGCCGGAGCAGCTCCAGATGCACCTTGGTGACCAAGGGGCAGGTCGCATCGATCACGCGCAAACCCCGCGCCGCCGCCCGTTCCCGCACCGCGCGGCTCACCCCGTGCGCGGAGAAAATCAGCACCGCGCCGTCCGGCGCATCGTCCACTTCCTCGACGAACACCGCGCCCTTGGCCCGCAGGCTCTCGACCACATGCCGGTTGTGCACGATCTCATGCCGCACATGAACCGGCGCGCCGAACACCTCCAATGCCCGCTCGACGATTTCGATCGCGCGATCCACACCCGCGCAGAAGCCTCTCGGCTCGGCCAGCCACACTTTCATCATCGCTGCTCCTCGACGTTGCTGGAGGAAACACTATCATGTCCAGCGGAAAAGGAATCCATATCATGCATGGGGAAAGCCAATGAACCCGAACAGCCAGAACACGCTGACCCCCGGCGATGCCGCGCCGGACATCTCCCGCCCGACCTGGCCTGAAGGCGAGCTGAAGCTCTCCGACCTGCGCGGCCGGTGGGTGGCGCTGTATTTCTACCCGAAGGACAACACGCCGGGCTGCACCAACGAAGCCAGGGATTTTCAGGCGCTGAAGGCGGAGTTCGAGGCCGAAGGCGCCGTCATCCTCGGCGTCAGCCGCGATTCGGTCACCTCCCACCGGCGCTTCGCCGAAAAACAGGGGCTCGATTTCACCCTGATCGCGGACGAGGACGAATCGCTGTGCCGCGCCTTCGATGTGATCAGGCCGAAGAAACTCTACGGCCGCGAGTTCATGGGCGTGGAGCGCTCCACCTTCCTGATCGACCCGGACGGCGTCGTGCGCCATGTCTGGCGCAAGGTGCGCGTCAAGGGGCATGCCACCGAAGTGCTGGACACCCTCAAGCGCCTGCGGGCCGGGGCGTGCTGACAGGCCGCACGATCCTGCTCGTGATCGGCGGCGGCATCGCCGCCTTTCGCGCGCTGGAGCTGGCGCGGCTGATGAAGCGTCACGGCGCGCGGGTGCCAAGCGTGCCCACGCGCGCGGCACTCAAGTTCGTCACCCCCTTGTCCATCGAGGCGCTGACCGGCGAGCCGGCCCGGCACGAACTGTTCGATCTCACCGCCGAGCGCGAGATGGGGCATATCCGGCTGGCCCGCGAGGCGGACGCCATCGTCGTCGCGCCCGCGACGGCGGATCGGCTGGCACGCGCCGCACTCGGCATCGCCGACGATCTGGCCGGCGCCATCCTGCTCGCCGCCCGCTGCCCGCTGCTGTTCGCGCCGGCCATGAATCACGCGATGTGGCGGCATCCGGCAACCCGCCGGCATGTGGCCGAACTGCGCGCGCGCGGCGCGGCCTTCATCGGGCCGGAGGAGGGCCTGCTCGCCTGCGGCGAGGAAGGCCCGGGGCGCATGAGCGAGCCTGCGGCCATCCTCGATGCGCTGCGCGGCCTGCTCGCGGGGCTCCCGCTGGCCGGCCAACGCTGGGTGGTCAACGCCGGGCCAACCCGGGAGCGGTGGGACGATGCGCGCGTGCTGACCAACCGCGCCAGCGGCGCGCTGGGCGCGGCCATCGCGCAGGAGGCCGCGATTCTGGGCGCGGAAGTGCGCCTCGTGGCCGGCCCGGGCACACCGCCTGCGCCGGCGGCCCGCTGCATCGACGCCGAATCGGCGCAGGACATGCTCACCGCCTGCGAACAGGCCGTGCAAGGCGGCTGCGACTGCTTCGTCGCCACCGCCGCCGTCAGCGACTACCGCATCGCGCAGCCCGTCGCCGGCAAGCACAAGCGCCAGGGCCGCGAACGCCTGACGCTGGAGCTGGTGCGCAATCCGGACATCGTCGCCGCCATCGCATCCGGGCCGCATCGCCCGCGCCGCGTGATCGCCTTCGCCGCCGAGGCCGAGCGCCACCGCGAGCACGCCCGCGGCAAGCTCGCCGCCAAGGGCGCGGATGCCATCATCGCCAACGATCTGGCCAACATGGGCGCAAGCGGCCCGCTGTCCGCCTGCTGGATCGACGCCGCAGGCGAACACCCGCTGCAAGCGCCGGACAAATCCGCGCTGGCCCGCGCCATCGTCGCGCGCATCCTCGAAACCGACCCCCAAGGAGCCAAGCCATGACCACGCCCGAAATCCCGGTGCATATCCTGCCAAACGGCGAAGGGCTCGACCTGCCGCATTACGCCAGCGCGCTGGCCGCCGGCATGGATTTGCGCGCCGCCATCGACGAGGAGATCGTGCTGCGCCCCGGCGAGCGCGCGCTGATTCCGGCGGGCTTCGCGATGGCCCTGCCGGAAGGCTTCGAGGCGCAGGTGCGACCCCGCTCGGGGCTGGCGCTGAAGCACGGCGTGACCGTGCTCAACAGCCCCGGCACGATCGATGCCGACTATCGCGGCGAGGTCGGCGTGATCCTGATCAATCATTCGGATACGCCGTTCCACATCCAGCGCGGCGAGCGCATCGCGCAGATGGTGGTCGCGCCGGTCGCGCAGGCCGCGTGGCGGCCGGTCGCCGCGCTGGAAGACACCGATCGCGGCGCGGGCGGCTTCGGCAGCTCGGGCCGGAAGTGAGGCAAGCCATGCTCGATGTGCTGCTTTCCCGTCGTCTGATGCTGCTCTGGGCGGCGCTCACCCATATCGCCGCCTCCGATCGCCCGCTGTCCGGTCGCGCGCTGGCCGAGCGGCTGCAATGCTCCAGCCGCTATCTCGAAGCCGACCTGCAAGCATTGACCGGCGCGGGCCTGCTCGAATCCCGTCGCGGCGCGCGCGGCGGCTACCGGCTGGCCGTGAATCCGCGCCGCATCACACTGGCCGGCGTGCTGGATCATATCGGCGGCGGGCGCGAACCGGCCGCACCCGCCGATTGTCCGTTGCAGGCGGGCGTCATCCGCCCCCAACTCGATGCGATGCATCGCCGCCTGCATCAGGCACTGGGCGAGCTTTCGCTGGCCGACACGCTGGAGGAGGCGCAGGCCAAGGGGCTGGTCGCCCGCGCCGGGCCGCCGGCGGACTTCGCCATCTGACCCCGCGCTGCCGCCGATGCCCGAACCCGAAATCGAACGGCTGTTCGAATCCCTGCGGGATGCGCAACGCACAGCCCCTGCGGGCCGCATCGCGTTGTTCAACGCCCGCGCCCATCCCGCGCTGGCCGAGCTGAAGCGCAGCGCCGCCGTGGTCGCCGTGCAGTCCTTCCGCCCGCACTGGCTGGCGCTGCGGGACGCCGGCCTTGCGCCCCTGCGCT
>CAYVBG010000118.1:0-5892 GCA_964449205.1 uncultured Zetaproteobacteria bacterium
GTCCATGTCCGCCAGCGCCGTGGCATGACGATGCCCGCGTTGCCGCATGCCCGCTGCCATCGCTTCATGCGTCACGCCCTCGATCGGAGCCTCGCCGGCGGCATACACGGGCAGCAACCCCACCTCGGCCGCCTCGTCGAACGCACCCAGAAACTCATTCATCAAATCGCGGCTGCGCGTGTAGCGATGTGGCTGAAACAACACGGTCAGCGGCGCCTCCGGCCAGCAGGCGCGCGCCGTGGTCAGCGTGGCCATGATCTCGCGCGGGTGATGGGCATAGTCGTCCACCAGCATGCCAGTGGCCACGCGCGCGCACTGAAACCGCCGCTGAATGCCGGAAAACGAGGCCAGCGCCCGTGCGATGGTCGCCACGTCCACCCCCAGCTCGCGCAGCACGGCGATGGCGGCAAGCGCATTCTCCGCGTTGTGCCCGCCCGGCATGGGCAGGAAAAATTCGCCCAGCTTGGCACCGGCCGCCGATTCCACCGTGAATCGCTGCCCGGGGCGGCCATCCGCGCAGGGCTCGGCCCGGCTTTCGAGCAGATGCAGATCGGCCTGCGGACTGCAGCCATAGGTGACCGTCGGCCGGTGCAAATCGTCGCGCAGCAAGGCCACGTTCGGATGTTCGTGATGCAACACCACGCGGCCATAGAACGGCACGCTGGCGACAAACTGGCGGAACGCGTCGAGCAGCGCCCCGAAATCGCCGTAATGATCCAGATGCTCGGGATCAATGTTGCTGACCACCGCCACCGTTGGCGCCAGGCGCAGGAACGAACCATCACTCTCATCGGCCTCGGCCACCAGCCACGGGCTCTCGCCCAGGCGCGCATTGGCGTCTCCCGCCATCAGGCGGCCGCCAATCACATAGGTGGGGTCCAATCCCGCCGTGACCATGCCATGGGCAATCAGGGAGGTGATGGTGGTCTTGCCATGACTGCCGGCCACCGCGACGCCCTGCTTCATGCGCATCAGCTCGGCCAGCATCTCCGCCCGGGGAATCACCGGCACGCCCCGCTCGCGCGCCTGGGCCAGTTCCGGATTGTCTTGCCGGACGGCGGAGGAATACACCACCACCTGCGCATCACCCAGGCGCCCGCGTCCATGCCCGATCTCCACCCGCACGCCCAGTTCGCGCAGCCGGCGGACATTGGCGTTCTCGACCATATCCGTACCCTGCACATGGAATCCCTGATTGTGCAGCACCTCGGCGATGCCGCTCATGCCGATGCCGCCGATGCCGGTGAAATGAATGCGATCCACCCAGCGCCTCATGCCGATGTCTCCCTGCCGGCCGGGGCCCCGCCGTCCAGCCATTCGGCCAGCACCCGCAGCATCCGGACCTCGCCGTCCTCCGGCAGCACGCCATGTCCGGCGCGGCTCATATGTTCCAGTTTCCGGCGGTCGAACAACGTTGCGTTCAGCACCCCGGCCAGCGTCGCGGCATCTGTTTCGCGCTGTTCCAGCAGCATTGCCGCGCCACGCTCCGTCAGCACCCGCGCATTGGCATGCTGATGTTTGTCTGCGGCGTGCGGCAGCGGCACAAACAACGCCGGCATGCCCACGGCCGCCGCCTCGGAAACCGTCATCGCACCCGCGCGCGCCAGCAGCAAGTCGCCGCCGGCATACAATCCCGGCATATCGTCGCAAAACTCCAACACCCGCGCTTCCACGCCCGTCGCGCGCCATGCGTCCTCCACGGCGCGCCCGTTCCCGCGCCCGGCCACATGGGTGACAGTGAACACGCGCCCGGCGCGCGCCAGCCTGGCGCCGGCTTCCGGCGCCAGGCGATTCAGAACCCGCGCACCCTGCGAACCTCCCAACACCAGCAATCGGGGGGGATCATGCGGCTGCCAGCGAACGGCGCGAATCTCCGAGCGCACCAGATTCCCCACATGCACGCACGACGCACCCGGCAAACGGCCCGCCGCCCCGGCAAAGCCCAGCATCACATGGCGGGCAAATCGCGCCAGCCGCCGGTTCACCATGCCCGGCATCGCGTTCTGTTCATAGAGCACCACCGGGATACGGCGAATGATCGCCGCCATTACGCCGGCCACGCTGGCATACCTCCCCACGCCGACCACCAGATCGGGACGTTCGGCACGCCACCGTCCGAGAATGCGCGCCACCGCGCGCGGCAACTCCCAAAACAACACCCGCACGCGGCGCGCCAGCCCCGCGCCGGCCACGCCATGCATCGGCAGCAGCAGCACTTCCTCGCCGCGTTCGGGCAACAGCCTCGCTTCCAAGCCCCGCTCCGCGCCGATGAAGCGCACCGGCATATCCGGCCAGCGACGGCGCACCCGATCGGCCAGCGCCAGCGCCGGAAACACATGGCCGCCGGTGCCGCCGCCGGCAATGCACAGCCCGCTCATGAGCGCCGCTCCCGGCGGGCGTTGCGCGGCAGTCGCCGCTGCACGGCGAAGACCATCCCCAGCAGCAAACCATTGCCAAGCAACGCGCTGCCACCATAGGACACGAACGGCAACGGCATCCCCTTGGTGGGCATGATGCCCATCGCCGCACCCATGTTGATGCAGAAGGTCGCGCCCAGCATCGTGGCCGCGCCCGTGGCTACAAGCCGCGAGAAGGCATCGTTTGCGATCATCGCCACGCGCATCATGCGCCACACGAGCACCGCGAACGTCGCGATCAACAGCAACGTGCCGGCCAGTCCGAACTCCTCGGCCAGCACCGCGCCAATGAAATCGGTGAACGGCTCCGGCAGATAGAACAGCTTTTGCACGCCCTGCCCGAGTCCCGCGCCGGTCAAGCCGCCCGAGCCGAAGGCCAGCATGGATTGCACCAACTGATAGCCGCTGCCCAACGGATCGCTCCAAGGGTCGAGAAAACTCAGCATCCGGCGCACGCGGTAGGGCTCGGCCAGCAAAATGACCAATCCCGGCGGCAGCGCGGCCAACAGCAGCATGCCCAGGTGGCGCATCGGCACGCCGCCAACAAACCACAGGCACAGGCATGTCGCTGCCAGCAGCACGGCACTGCCGAAATCCGGCTGAAGCAGCAACAACAAAAGCGCCACGCCCAGCACCGTGAGCATCGGCGCCAGCCCGGTGGAAAAGCGTTTCAGACGTTCGGGAAAGGCGGCCATGTAATGAGCCATGTAGAGCACCATCACGGGCTTGACGAACTCCACCGGCTGCAGGGTCAGGCCCAACAGGGAAAACCACCGCCGCGCGCCATTGATTTCCGCTCCCAGCGCCAGCACCAGCGCCAGCAGCGCCAGCGCCAACGCCAGCAAGGGCACGGCCAGCGCCCGCCACCAGCTCGTCTCGATGCGCGAGACCTGCCACATCAGCAACAGCCCCAGCGGCACATACACGGCCCAGTGCCCGATGATGCGCCAGGCACTGTGATAGCGCACCTCGGAAATGCTCATGCTGGCGCTGGCCACCATCACCAGACTGAGCAGGCACAGGGTCAACACGCAACCCGCCATCACCGCATCGGGCGGCGCGGGGCGGCGCGGGGCCCGGGCCGTTCCGTGTTCCCGCCACGAACGCCCGTGTGCATGGCGCATCGCGGAATGCGTCGCCACGCTCATGCCGCCCCCCGCCAATCGTCCGCCAACGCCATCACGGCGGCCGCGAAACGCTCGCCGCGCTCGGCATAGTCGCGGAACTGATCCTGACTGGCGGCGGCAGGCGCGAGCAGTACCGGCAACGCCTCGCCATCCGGCGCGCATTCATTCCGCCAGGTGGCGGCCGCACGCACGGCGGCCTCCAAGGTGCGGGCTCTCCGGCAAGGCACGCCGACGCGCGCCAACAGCGCCTCAAACGGTTCAGGATCGCGCCCGATGACAAACACCATCGCCGCATGCCGTCGCACCGCGTCTTCCAGCGATGAAAGGTCCACGCCCTTGGTCAGGCCGCCGCAAATCCACACCACCCGATCAAAGGCCGACAGCGCCGCCGCCGCCGCCGCAGGATTGGTGGCCTTGGAATCATCATACCAGTCCCGACCAGCGCGCCGCCCGATCCATTGCAGACGATGCGGCAATCCAGTGAACGTGGTCAGCGCCTCGGCGACCACCCCGCGCGACACGCCCATGTCCGCGGCCGCCTGCGCGGCGACAGCCAGATTCAGATGTTGATGCGCGCCCCGCACCCGCAAGCGGCCGGTTTCCACGCTGGCGCAGCCCTCCGCGTCGCGCCAGAACACCGATCCATCATCCGCAAGGCACACGCCCATGTCCGTCTCACCCACCTGTTCCACATGCCCGAAACGGCGCACCCGCACCCCCCGCCCGTCCAGCTCCCGCGCCAGTTCGTTCCATTCCGCATCCACCGGCAACGCCGCGGTGTCGCCTTCGCCCTGCGCCGCGAACAGGCGCAGCTTGGCGGCGCGGTAGGCCGCGAGGTTCTCATGCATGTCGGCATGGTCGGGCTGCACATTGAGCAACGCCGCCCATGCCGGGCGCACGGGCCCGGCGCGCTCCAGCTGGAAACTGGACAGCTCCAGCACCACTCGCGCCGGGGCATCATCCACCCCCAGCAGATCCAGCATCGGCCGCCCGATGTTGCCGGCCATCTCCACGCCACCGGGCAGCACCTCCAGCAGCAGCCCCAGCAGATGAACCACCGTGCTCTTGCCGTTGGTGCCCGTCACTGCCAGCAACTCGCCCCGAAAATGCTCCCGGAACAGATCGAGATCGCCCGTCACCTTCGCGCCCGCGCGCCGGGCCGCCACCAGAGCCGGATGCCGCCAGTCCACGCCGGGGCTGACAATAACCCGGGCGAATCCATCCAGATCGCCCGCGCGCAAGGGGCCGGCGTGAAACGGCGCGTCCAGCCCTTTCGGCGGCGCACCCATCCGCTCGTCAAACATCTCGAACCGTCGATCCAGCCGCGACAGGAAGCGCGCCACCGCACAGCCGGTGCGCCCCATGCCGATGATGGCCGTCTCCGCCCGCATGCCCGCCTTCGACGTCATCACCGGATCTTCAGGGTGGACAACGCCACCAAGGCCAGAATCATCGAAATGATCCAGAAACGCACGATCACCTTGGGCTCCGGCCATCCCTTGAGTTCGAAGTGGTGATGGATGGGCGCCATGCGGAACACACGCCGACCGGTCATCTTGAAGCTGGCGACCTGCACCATCACGCTCACAGCCTCCAGCACGAACAATCCGCCCGCGATGGCCAACAGGAACTGCTGATGCACGGCGCTGGCCACGAACCCCAGCGCCCCGCCCAGCGCCAGCGCCCCGACATCGCCCATGAACACCTGCGCCGGATAGGTGTTGAACCACAGAAAACCAAGGCACGCGCCAACCATCGCGCCGCAAAACACGGTCAGCTCGCCCGCGCCGGGCACATGCGGAATCATCAGGTACGCCGAAAAGTGGGCATGCCCCGCGAGATAAACCACCACGGCCAGCGCCGCCGCCACCATGAACGTGGGCGCAACCGCCAGCCCATCCAGCCCATCGGTGAGATTCACCGCATTCGACGCCCCCACCAGCACGAAGATGACAAACGGCACATACCACCATCCCATGTCCCATTGCGTCTTGAAGAACGGAAGATCGACCACCGGATGCGTCCAGAGGGTCAGCGCCACCCCCACCAGTGCCGCAACCACGACCTGGCCGAGCAGCTTCCAGCGGCCGGCCAGCCCCTTCGAATCGCGCCGCGCAAGCTTCAGCCAGTCGTCGTAGCCGCCGATGACCCCGTAACTCACCGTCACCAGCACGGCCAGCCACACCAGGCGATTGGTCAGGTCGGCCCACAACAGGGTGGACAATACCAGCGAAAACAGAATCAACATGCCGCCCATCGTCGGCGTGCCCGCCTTCGCGAGGTGACTGGCCGGCCCATCGTGGCGGATGGGCTGGCCACGGCCTTGCAGCCGTTTCAGGCGGCGAATG
>CAYVBG010000119.1:0-5851 GCA_964449205.1 uncultured Zetaproteobacteria bacterium
GCATGCCCGGGTGACGGCCACCGATGTTTCGGAGGCGGCGTTGGCGATGGCGCGGCGCAATGCGCGCAGGCATGGCGTGGAGGATCGGGTGGATTTCCGGCCGGGAGACATGTTCGCGGCGCTGTTGGCCGGCGACGGGTTGTTCGACGCCATCGTATCCAACCCTCCCTATGTGGCGGCGGATGATATGGCGGCGCTGGCGCCGGAGCTGCGGCATGAGCCGGAGGCGGCGTTGACGGATGGCGCGGACGGGTTGAGGTTTTTGCGCATGTTGGTGGATCAGGC
This sequence comes from uncultured Zetaproteobacteria bacterium, assembly GCA_964449205.1. GTDB lineage: Bacteria > Pseudomonadota > Zetaproteobacteria > Mariprofundales > Mariprofundaceae > JALVTX01. The sequence continues at coordinate 286 of CAYVBG010000119.1, forward strand.
GGCGGACTGGTTGCGCCCGGGTGGCGTGCTGGTGGTGGAAACCGGCTTGTGCGGCTTGCCTCCGTCTGGAGAACGGCTGCGTTTGATGCACGAGATTCGCGATCTCGCCGGGCGTTTGCGGGGCGGTGTGTATGGCGTTGTCGGCCCGGAGGCGGTCGCGTGAGGCCGCATCTGGCGCTGATCGACGGGCCGAATCATGTGTTTCGCGCCTTTCACGCCATCCGGCGCCTGACCAATTCGCGGGGCGAGCCGACCAACGCCATTTACGGTTATGTGCAAATGCTGCGCAGCGTGCTCCGGGAATTGCGCCCCACCCATGCGGCTGTGGCTTTTGATCCGCCGGATGGCACCTTCCGCAACGCGATCTACCCTGATTACAAGGCGCACAGGCCGCCGATGCCCGAGGATCTGGCCGTGCAGTGGCCGCTGGTGTTCGATGTCACGCGCGCTTTTCGCTTGCCCCTGATTCGGCCGGAGAATCACGAGGCGGACGATGTGATCGCCACGCTGGCGCGGCGGGCCGAGGCTCGGGACTGGGATGTGACCATCGTGTCCACCGACAAGGATTTGATGCAACTGGTCGGCCCGCATGTGACCATGCTGGACACGATGAAGGGGGTGCGTTTCGATGCCGGGGCCGTGCGGGATCGCTGGGGCGTGCCGCCGGAACAGGTGCGGGATTTGCTGGCGCTGACCGGTGATGTGTCCGACAACATTCCCGGCGTGCCGGGCATTGGCCCCAAGACGGCGGCGGCATTGATCGGGCAATGGGGATCGTTGGATGGGGTGCTGGCCCACGCCGGGGAGATTCCGCAGAAGAAACGCCGCGAGAACCTGCTGGCCCATGCCGACGATGCGCGCCTGTCGTACCGGCTGGTGACCCTGGACGAGGATGCGCCGGTGGGTGTGGAGCTGGATGATTTGGCGGTGCGCGAGCCCGACCGTGAACGGCTGGCGGGATTGTTCGAGCGGCTGGAGTTCCGCCGGCTGCTGGACGAGTTCACGGATCGCGGGAACGAAGAGGAGCCCGAGGAGACAGACAGCGGCGACGACGGGGCAGACGGCATCTGCTGGCATGTGGTTGCGGACCTGGACGAACTGGCCTGTTTGGCGGAGCGGTTGAAGCAGGCGCGGCTGGCGTCGGTGGATCTGGAGACCACGTCGCTCGTTTGTCACGATGCGGGCATCGTGGGGCTGGCCTTGGCGGTGGATGAGGGCGAGGGCTGGTATGTGCCGGTGGGGCATCGCCATGCGCCGGGGCTGGATTCGGGCAAGGCGCTGGCGGCGCTGAAGCCCTGGCTGGAAGATCCCGGCGCGGCCAAGTGCGGGCACAATCTGAAATACGACGAGCAGGTGCTGTGGCGCGCGGGCGTGCGGTTGGCCGGCGTGCGGGACGATTCGATGCTGCTGGCCTATGTGGACGAGCCCGGACAGGCCGTGAACATGGATGCGGTGGCGCTCAAGTATCTGGGACGTCGTTGTGTCAGCTATGTGGATGTGGTTGGCAAGGGTGCGAAACAGGTGAACTTCGCCGATGTGTCGGTGGATCGGGCCGCGTCCTACGCCGTGGAGGACGCTTGCGTGGCCTTGAGGCTGACGCATGAACTGCGGCGTCGCCTGGATGGACGGACGCGGCGGCACGATGAGATCGAGTTGCCGCTCTCGCGCGTGCTGGCGGCGATGGAGTGGGCCGGCGTGCGGCTGGACGCGACGCGACTGGAGATGCTGTCGCGGCGTTTCGGGGAACAGCTCGCGATGCTGGAGGCGCGCATCCACGAGGCGGCGGGCGAGGCGTTCAACATCCATTCGCCCCGCCAGCTTGGGGTGGTGCTGTTCGAGAAGCTGGGCTTGCCGGGCGGCAAGAAAACGAAATCCGGCCAGTGGGCCACGGGGCAGGATGTGCTGGAGCGTCTGGCCGGCATGCATGAGGCGCCGCGCCTGATTCTGGAGGCGCGGCAGCTGGCCAAGCTGAAGTCCACCTACACCGATGCGCTGGTCCGGCTGATTCACCCGGAGACCGGGCGCGTGCACACCTCCTACAATCAGGCCGTGACGACCACCGGCCGGTTGTCGTCGTCCGATCCCAATCTGCAGAACATTCCGATTCGCAGCGCGGAAGGGCGGGAGATTCGCAAGGCATTCATCGCCGAAGAGGGGTGCGTGCTGGTGTCGGCGGACTATTCGCAGATCGAGCTGCGTCTGATGGCACATTTCTCGGGGGACGAGGCATTGTGCAAGGCCTTCGCCGAGGGCCAGGACATTCATGCGCACACCGCCGCGCGGGTGAATGGCGTGGCGCTGGTGGATGTGACACCGGACATGCGCCGGCAAGCCAAGATCATCAACTTCGGCATACTCTATGGCATGAGTCCGTTCGGCCTGGCCAGACAGTTGGGGATGGATCGCGGCGAGGCGCGGGCGTTTATCGAGGCGTATTTCACGCAGTATCCGCGCGTGCGCGCCTTTCTGGATGACACGCTGGCGGCCGCCCGCGAGCAGGGATATGTGGAAACCTTGCTGGGGCATCGCGTGCCCCTGCCGGAGATCGCCTCCCGCAACGGCATGCGCCGCGCTTGGGCGGAACGAACGGCCATCAATGCGCCGTTGCAGGGATCGGCGGCGGATATCATCAAGGTGGCGATGATCCGGCTGCATGCGTGCCTGCCGCGAGTGTGCGACGGCGCGCGGATGATATTGCAGGTGCATGACGAGCTGGTGGTCGAATGCCCGCGGGGTGAGGCGGGCGCCGTGGCGCGCGCGATGCGGGAGGAAATGGAATCGGCGGTGCGGCTGAATGTGCCCCTGGTCGTGGATATCGGCCAGGGGCGGGACTGGTTTTCGGCGCATCCGGTGTGACCATGCGTGATGCAGGTCACGGCGGGGGCTTGACTGTTGGGCCATAAGGGGATGGATTGTCCCGATTCCTGACCGATGGAGCGCGAATCGAATGCAAGGCTTGCAAGATGGTTGGCAATGGCTGCAACAGAACTGGATGCTCGTGGCGCTGGGGGCTGGCGCGCTGGTGATTGTGGCGCAGGCGGTGCTGCTCGTCCGGCGCAAACCGGCCGAGGGCCCGGGATTGCCGCAGGAGGTGTCGGGACGCGAGGTGACGGCGCTGTTGGCGCCGCCGGAGCGCGAGTGTTTCAATGCGCTGCATTTGGTGGCGGGCAAGGAAATGCACGTGATGGCCAAGGTGGCGCTGGCGGACATCGCCATCGTGCGCAAGGGCGTGGACAGGAAGCTGCTGGAGAAGGCGCGCCGTCATGGCGAGGACGACGTGGACTTCATTCTCTGCTTCAAGGAGAATCTGAATGTGGCCTGTGCGATCGAGTTGCAGGGCGCGGACGATCGTGACAAGAAGGTGCGCGCGGCCGATATTCTGGAGCAGGTGGGTGTGCCGGTGTTCCGCCTGCCGCGCAAGACCAGTTATTCGGTGCAGGAGCTGCGGCCGGTGCTGGAGCCGTTTTTGCGTGAAAAGCCGCCCACGCCGGACGAGATGGTGGCCACCGTGTCGATGGAGGCATTTCGCACCTGCAAACAATGCCGCACGCGCATGGTGCTCAAGCGCGCCCGCTCCGGCAAGTTCAAGGGCACATTGTTTTGGGTGTGCGGGAAATATCCCGAGTGCCGGACCGTGGAGCTGTTCACGCGTTGAGGGGCGCCGTCGGGCCGGATAAGCCGGTTGGGGACTCCATGGTCGCGTGAATGTCGATGCGCGGCCGGCGTTGGCAATTCGTCGGATGATGTGACACACGAAGAAACCGTCGTGCTTCCGGACGCATTTGCCGCGCATTGCTCCGGTGAGGATGGCCGCGCGACTATTCCTCCCGCCACTTGATGGAGCAGCCGATGGTCGGGTGCTGGGGTTGCGGCGCGGGCTGCCCGGCGGTCAGGGCTGTCACGGCCTCGGCCAGTTCCTGTTTCGTGACCTTGGTTTCATCCTTCCAGTAATCGTCGATGCGGCCGTGGTAGTAGAGCCGGCCATGCTTGTCGAAGAGGTAGATGTCGGGCGTGCATTGGGCGTCGAACGCGCGGGCCGCGTCCTGCGTTTCGTCCGCGACATAGGGGAAGTCGATGCCCCATTCGGCGATTTTTTCCTTCATGGCCGGAATGGCGTCTTCCGGATAGTCGGGGTGAATGTTCGGGTTGATGGCCACGGTGTTTACGCCCATGTCGCGGAAGGCGCGTGCATGGCGGATGAGACGGGGCCAGACGGCCAGCGCATACGGGCAGTGGTTGCAGGTGAAGGCGACCAGCAGGCCGTTTTCACCCATGTGTTCCTTCAGGTGGAAGGGGTGGCCTTCCACGTCGGTCAGGGTGATGTCCGGCATCTCCCAGCCGGGTTCGACATGAATGGATGCGACCAGCGCCATGACTTCACTCCTTTGCCCTGTCGGGATATGTGTGGCGAATGATACATGCCCGGGCGGCTTGAGCGAACCGCTTTCTCTCCGGGTGTCGCTCCGCTTGCATTTTCGAACGCGCGGGGGTATGGTCAGCGTGCGGCAAGATCGCAAGGCATCGCATGCAGGGGAGGCAAGACATGCAGATTGATTTCGACTGGCTGGGCAGGGAAATCCTGGATCGCAAGCTGAACGAGGACGACCGCGCGGCGCTGGCCGGCGTGATGTCCGCCTGCGAGGTGGCCAAGGGGGAAACCATTGTGACCCAAGGGCAGCCGGGCGGAGTGTTGCGCATCCTGCGCTCGGGCCGCGCCGATGTGGAGACCGAGGACGCCGGTGGCGAGCGTGTGCATATCGCCACGGTGGGCGAGGGCGCGTTGTTTGGCGAGATGACGTTTCTGACCAATGACGCGGCCAGCGCCACGGTGACAGCGCGGGAGGATTGCGTGGTGTATCTCATCACCCGCGAAGGATTGTCGGAACTGATGAACACGCGGCAGGAGCTGGTGTTCGCGCTGGTGGCCTACATGCTGCTGTATGCGGCACGGGTGATTCGGGGCATGAACGAGAAGCACATCTCGATGCTGCATTACATCACCGGCCAGCGGCTCTGATCCGTCTGAAGATCCGACGACGCTGCCCCCCATGCTGGGTTCGATCGCCTTGCTGCTGATGGCGCTGGCGTTGGTGTTCCTCGCCGCGCAGGCGTTCACCAACGCGCTGGAATACCTGGGCGAGCGGCTGGGAGTGTCTGAAGGTGTGACCGGGTCCATCTTCGCGGCCGTGGGCACGGCGCTGCCCGAGACCATCGTGCCCATCGTCGCCATCGTGGCTGGCGGCGGCGAGCAGGATGTGAACGAGGAGGTGGGGCTGGGAGCGATTCTCGGCGCGCCGTTCATGCTGGGCACCCTGAGTCTGGGATTGATGGGGGCCTGTGCGGCGGCCCGGCGCGGCTGGCGCGATGTGTTGACGCCGGAGCCCTCGGGCATGCGACGGGATATCGCGGTGTTCCTGATCGCCTTTGCGCTGGTTGCGGTGGCGGGGTTGATGCCGGCCTGGCCACATGCCCGGGTAGGGTTTGCGCTGGGCTGGATCGTGCTGTAGTTTCTCTAGGGGTTGCGCACCATCCGGGCCAGCGCGGCACTGGGCGGGGAGGGGCAGGG
>CAYVBG010000120.1:0-5816 GCA_964449205.1 uncultured Zetaproteobacteria bacterium
CGTGCTGATCGGCTGGTTGCCGCCGCTGGCCGATCCCCTCTGGGACTCCTCCGCCATCCTTTCCGAAGACAGCGCCCCCGGCGCGATCCTGCGCGTGCTGGCCGGCTACAGCGAAGCGCCCAGCGGCATGCAGATGCTGGTGTTCGGACTGACGCTGGCGCTGATCGCCGCCGCCCACGCGCGGGCCAACCGCCCTCGTCAGAACTGACGCCCGCATTATGGCAGGCGCGCATGGCACGCCCTGCGGGCGGCTGATAGATTGCCGCGCTTTCGATGCTGCATCGAATCGAGTTTTTTCAATCAGGAGAGCCTTGTGAGCACAAACACCTTCGGCGCGCGAAAAAAGATGACCGTCAACGGCCAGGAGTTCGCCTGGTTCGATATCGCGGCGGCGGGCGATGTCTCCCGCCTGCCGTATTCGCTGAAGATTCTGCTGGAGAACCTGCTCCGCCGCGAAGACGGCGAGACGGTGACCGCGGCAGACATCGAGGCGCTGGTGCGCTGGAACCCGCAGGCCGAGCCGGCGCATGAAATCGCCTACATGCCGGCGCGCGTGCTGATGCAGGATTTCACCGGCGTGCCGGCCGTCGTCGATCTGGCCGCGATGCGCGATGCAATGGCCGAACTCGGCGGCGATCCGGCGCGCATCAATCCGCTCTCGCCTGCCGAGCTGGTCATCGACCACTCGGTGCAGGTGGACGCCTTCGGCAGTTCCGACGCGCTGGCGAAGAACGCCGAAATCGAGTTCGCCCGCAACCGCGAGCGCTATGCGTTCCTGAAATGGGGGCAGCAGGCGTTCGACAACTTCCGTGTCGTGCCGCCGGACACCGGCATCGTGCATCAGGTGAATCTGGAATATCTGGCGCGGGTGGTGTTCGTCGAGGACGGTATTGCGTATCCGGACACCCTGGTCGGCACCGACTCGCACACCACGATGATCAACGGCCTGGGCGTGCTGGGCTGGGGCGTGGGCGGCATCGAGGCCGAGGCGGCGATGCTGGGCCAGCCGATCTCGATGCTGATTCCGAAGGTGGTCGGCTTCGAGCTCACCGGCCGCCTGCCCGAAGGCGCGACCGCCACCGATCTGGTGCTGACCATCGTGGAAATGCTTCGCAAGCACGGCGTGGTCGGCAAGTTCGTCGAGTTCTTCGGCGACGGACTCGACCACCTGCCGCTGGCCGACCGCGCGACCATCGCCAACATGGCCCCCGAATACGGCGCGACCTGCGGTATCTTCCCGATCGATGGCGAAACGCTGAACTACCTGCGGCTCACCGGCCGGGACGAAGCGCAGATCGCGCTCGTGGAGGCCTATGCGAAGGCGCAGGGCATGTTCCGCGAGCCGGGCGCGCGCGCCGACTACAGCGAGACCCTGCATCTGGATATGAGCACGGTCGCGCCCTCCATCGCCGGGCCCAAGCGCCCGCAGGATCGCGTGCCGCTGGCGCGCGCCAAACAGGCCTTCGCACAATCGCTGACCGTGCTGAAGGAAGAAGCCGGCCTGCAATCCCGCCCGGTGGAGCTGGACGGCGGCGCCACCCTGCGCGACGGCGCGGTCGTCATCGCCGCCATCACCTCCTGCACGAACACCTCGAACCCCTCGGTGATGCTGGGCGCGGGGCTGGTCGCCAAAAAGGCCGTGGCACTGGGGCTCAAACCCGCGCCGTGGGTCAAGACCTCGCTCGGCCCGGGCTCGCTGGTCGTCTCCCGCTATCTGGAGGACGCCGGCCTGATGCAGCCGCTGGAGGCGCTGGGCTTCCATGTCGTCGGCTACGGCTGCACCACCTGCATCGGCAACTCCGGCCCGCTGCCGGAAGCGGTGTCCAGGGCCATCGCCGAGGGCGATCTGGCCGTGTGCTCGGTGCTTTCGGGCAACCGCAACTTCGAGGGCCGCGTGCACCCCGAGGTGCGGATGAACTGGCTGGCCAGCCCGCCGCTGGTGGTGGCCTATGCGATTGCGGGCACGATGGACATCGACCTGGCCAACGAACCGCTGGCGCACACGCCGGATGGCCAGCCTGTGTATCTGAAGGACATCTGGCCTTCGCAGGCGGAAGTCGCCGAGGCCGTGGCGCGCGTGCGGCGCGATCAGTTCACCGCCTCCTATGCCGATGTGTTCGCCGGCGATACGAACTGGCGGGATCTGCCCGCGCCGACGGGGCAGCGGTTCGACTGGCCGGCGGATTCGACCTACATCCAGCATCCGCCGTATTTCGCCGGCATGGGGCCGGAGGCCGGCGGGATCGCGGACATCGAGGGCGCGCGGGCGCTGGCCGTGCTCGGCGATTCGGCGACGACCGACCATATTTCGCCTGCCGGGGCCATCAAGGCGGATTCGCCCGCCGGTCGGTGGCTGATCGAGCGCGGCGTGAAGCCCGCCGATTTCAACTCCTACGGCTCGCGGCGCGGCAACCACGAGGTGATGATGCGCGGCACCTTCGCCAATATCCGGCTGCGCAACCGGCTCGCGCCGGGCACCGAGGGCGGCGTCACCCTGCACCTGCCGGACGGCGAGCCGATGAGCATCTATGACGCCGCGATGCGCTACAAGGACGAGGGCGTGCCGGCCATCGTGATCGCCGGCAAGGAATACGGCTCCGGCTCCAGCCGCGACTGGGCCGCGAAAGGCCCGGCATTGCTGGGCGTGCGCGCGGTCATCGCCGAGAGCTTCGAGCGCATCCACCGCAGCAATCTGGTCGGCATGGGCATCCTGCCGCTCCAGTTCCGGGCGGGAGAATCCGCCGCGTCGCTGGGGCTGACGGGCCGCGAGGTCTTCCACATTCGCGGCGTGCGCGAAGGCGCGCGCGAGGTGGAGGTGGCGGCGGACGGCAAGCGTTTCACCGCCATCGTGCGCATCGACACGCCGAAGGAGTGGGATTACTACCGCCACGGCGGCATCCTGCGCTATGTGCTGCGGCAGCTCGCCGCCGTGTGAGGCCGGTCAGTCCAGCGCGTTCACCTTGGCGGCCATGATGAAGTCGTTTTCATGCAGGCCGCCGATCTTGTGGGTGTAGAACTCGACCGTGCACCAACCCCAGCTGTAGGAGAGCACCGGATGATGCCCTTCCGCCTCGGCCAGATCGCCCACCCGGCGGGCAAACGTTTGCGCCGCCGCGAAATCGGGAAACCGGAACGTGCGTGCAAGCCGGGTGCCTTCGGCGTTCAGTTCCCAGCCGGGCACGGACGCCAGCATGGCCCGGGCGGCTTCGCGCGTCATCGGCGGGACGCCGCCCCGACAAGGTTCGCAGCGCTTTTCCTTCAGGCTCATGGTCACCTCCTGTTTGACGCTACGCCAGTATAGCAGAAGTTTGCGGATGACGATGGGCCTGAAGCCGGCAGTCTGTTTGCAACAGGAGGACGCGACATGAAAGCCATGATCATGACCCGGCCCGGCGGGCCGGAGGTGTTGAAGCTTGTGGATGTCGGGAAGCCGGCCTTGACCGGGCCGCGCGATGTGTTGGTGCGCGTGCATGCAGCGGGCGTCAACCCCGTCGATACCAAGCTGCGCGCGCGCGGAACCTGGGGCCCGACGAGCGAAAACGTCGTTTTGGGTTGCGACGGCGCGGGTGTGGTGGAAGCCGTGGGCGACGACGTTCGCGATATCGCGCCGGGCGAGGCGGTGTTCTGGTGTTATGGCGGTATTGGTCTGACGCCCGGAACCTGTGCCGAATATGCAGTCGTGCCGGAGCACGCGCTGGCCCGCAAGCCGGAGCGTGTGGATTTCGCCACGGCCGCGGCCGCGCCGCTGGTGCTGATTACCGCTTGGGAGTCGCTGTTCGACCGCGCGGGCGTGCGCAAGGGGCAGCGGGTGTTCATTCATGCCGGCGCCGGCGGGGTGGGCCATGTGGCGGTGCAGCTGGCACGCATCGCCGGATGCGAGGTGGCGGTCAGCGTCAGCACGACGGAGAAGGCCGATCTGGCGCGGGAGCTGGGCGCGGACAAGGTGATTCGCTACCGGGAGCAGGATGTAGCCGAGGCGCTGTTGGACTGGACGGATGGCGAAGGCGTGGACATGGCCTTCGACACCGTGGGCGGCGCGGCCTTTTGCCAGCTCATACCGGCGGTGAAGGTGTATGGCGATCTGGTGAGTATTCTTCAGTTCCCGCCCGACGCGGATTTCAAGACCGCGCGGATTCGCAATCTGCGATTGACGCAGGAGTTGATGTTGACGCCCATGCTGCTGGATTTGCCGGCGGCGCTGGCGCATCAGGCGGAGATCTTGCGCCGGTGCGCGGCATGGATCGACGAAGGCCGGTTGCGCGTGGTGGTGTCGGAAACCATGCCGCTGGCCGAGGCCGCGCGTGCCCACGAACGCATCGAGGCGGGTGGAATGACGGGCAAGCTGGCGCTCATGGTGCGATAAAGACATGCATTGCCGGTGAAAATGCGCAGCATGGGGCGCATGAACACGCCTGTCATCGAAAGCCGCGACCAACTCCTTGCCCCATTCATCGCCGGCTGCAAGCCGCCCGAAGCTTGGCGTATCGGCACCGAACACGAAAAAATCGGCTTTTGCCTGGATACCTTGCGCCCGATCCCCTACGAGGGCGAGCGCAGCATTCGCCGTGTGCTGGAGTTGCTGGCCTCCGAAGGATGGGAACTGGAATACGAGCGTGATTGTCCGGTTGCGCTCAGGCGCGGCGAGGGTTCCATCACGCTGGAGCCGGGCGGGCAGCTGGAGCTTTCCGGCGCGCCGGTGGCCACCGTTCACGACACCTGCCAGGAAGTGCGCGATCACCTGCGCTTGCTGGCTGCTGTCCGCGAGGAGCTTCATATCGGTTTTTTGGGGCTGGGCTTCCAACCCAAGTGGCCGCGCGAGGATGTGCCGTGGATGCCCAAGGAGCGCTACGCCATCATGCGGCGCTACATGCCCCGCGTCGGCGGCCACGGCCTGGACATGATGCTGCGCACAGCCACGATTCAGGTGAATCTCGATTTCTCCAGCGAACAGGACATGGCGCGCAAGATGCGCGTGGGCATGTGTCTGCAACCCTTGGTGACGGCGCTGTTTGCGGCCAGTCCCTTTGTGGATGGCAGGCCCGGTGGCTGGCTGAGCCAGCGCGCCCGCTGCTGGCTGGACACCGATCCGGCCCGCACTGGCGTGTTGGCGATGGTCTTCGACGAGCATTTCGGCTTCGAGCGCTATGTGGACTGGTTGCTGGATGCGCCGATGTATTTCGTGATGCGCGAGGGGCGCTTCGTGGACTGTTCCGGGCAGAGCTTCCGCGACTTTCTGGCCGGCCGCCTGCCTGCCTTGCCCGGCGAGCGCCCCACGCCGGCGGACTGGGAGTTGCACATGACCACGGTGTTTCCGGATGTGCGGCTCAAGGGATACATGGAGATGCGCGGCGCGGACGCCGGCGGCAAGCCGTGGATTTGCGCACTGCCCGCCTTGTGGAAGGGCTTGCTCTACGATGCGCGGGCGCTGGATGCGGCGTGGGACATGGTGGCCGACTGGACGCACGAGGAGGTGACCGCGCTGCGCCGCGACGCCGCCCGGCGGGCGCTGGGCGCGCAATTCCGCGGAGCGCCGTTGTGGGAGCTGGCGGCGCGGATGCTGGAGATCGCCGCCGATGGTCTGACCCGGCAAGACCGGCGCAATGCGAGCGGTCAGGACGAGCACATCTTTCTGGCGCCGCTGCAAGATGCCGTCGCGCGCCGCCAGACTCAGGCCGACGCTTGGCTTCACGCCTGGCGCACCCGCTGGAACGAATCCATTGATCCCGTCTTCACCGAGGCGGCGCTGCCATGATCCGCGTGCGTTGTTTCAGACGCTGATTGACCCCCGGACGGGGCGACCTACAATGGCCGGACCA
>CAYVBG010000121.1:0-5800 GCA_964449205.1 uncultured Zetaproteobacteria bacterium
CCTTGCCCGGGCTGAGGGTGGCGCTTTGCCCGGGATCGGCCGAGGGCCTGGTTGCACGACCGGCGGCATCCGCGCCTTGCGCCTTGCCCGGGCTGAGGGTGGCGCTTTGCCCGGGATCGGCCGAGGGCCTGGTTGCGGGCGGTTTGGCTGTGGCCGGCGCCGGTTTGGCGGCCCTGGCCGGTTGGGATGGCGCTTCCGCGGCAGGCGGTGTCGGCGAGGATTGCGCGCCGACGGGCTTGGCCATGCTTGCGCGCACGCGCGTGCGGGGGGATGCCAGCCGGAGCAATACGGCCTCGGCCTTGGCGATTTCCTTTCGGGTGCTGTCATCGGCCAGGCGCGAGAGCTGGCGGAGATTGGCCAGCATTTTTCCAAGCTCAGCGCGCACCATGTCCTGCCGGCTTGAGGTCAGCATGGACTCGACATGCCGAACGCGACTCTCGACCGCGGCCAGTTGTTGCATGGTTGCGCGGTCGGGCTGGCGGGCCTTCAATCGCGCATCCACCCGCATGACGCCGGCCAATGACACCGCGGCCAGCACCAGCGCCAGTACGGAGAGGGCCACCGCCAACATTGTCGCGCGCCGCGAAGGAGACGTTTGGAGCGGGGCGACACTCGCCGTTTCGGATGCATCGACGGCGGCTTCGCGGTTGTGTTCGGATGTCGCTCCGTTGTGTTCTTCCTTCATCGCTTCCTCCTGCCAGGGTTTCTGCGCGCCCACAATATAGCGCAAACCGGCGTATCCTGCATGCGCCTGTTTGCCGGCGGCGCGCTTGTGCGCGACGCGCATTGGCATAGATTTGCCGCTCTTGCATTCATGGAGGCCGCATGATCACAGATGCCAAGGCAGAGACGGGGTGGATCCGCGTGCGCGGCGCGCGGGTGCACAATCTGAAAAACATCTCACTGGACATTCCGCGCGACAGGCTGGTGGTCATTACCGGCGTGTCCGGGTCGGGGAAATCGAGCCTGGCCTTCGATACACTGTATGCGGAAGGGCAACGGCGTTATGTGGAGTCGCTCTCGGCCTATGCGCGTCAGTTTCTGGGCATCATGGAGCGTCCGGACGTGGACGCCATCGAGGGGCTTTCGCCGGCGATTTCCATCGAGCAAAAAACAACCAGCCGCAATCCGCGCTCGACAGTGGGCACCATCACCGAGACCTACGACTACCTGCGGCTTTTGTTCGCGCGTGTGGGCAAGCCGCATTGCCATGGATGCGGCAAGCCGGTGGCCGCGCAAAGCGCCAGCCAGATCATCGATGCGCTGGCTGCGTTGCCCGAGGGCGCGCGGGTGCAGTTGCTGGCTCCCATCGCGCGTGGCCGCAAGGGCGAGTTCCGGCGCGAGCTGGAAAAGGCCGGTCAGGACGGATTTGTGCGCGTGCGCGTGGATGGCGAGATTTATCCGCTGGAGGAGGTGCCGCCGCTGGATCGTCGCCGGAAACACGACATCGAACTGGTGGTGGACCGTCTGGTGATGCGCGACGGCATTCGCCAGCGGCTGGCCGATTCGGTGGAAACGGCGTTGCGCTACGGCGATGGCATGCTGCTGGCGTTGGTGGGCGATGAGACGCGCATGTTTTCCGAACGCTTCGCCTGCCCGGATTGCGGCATTTCGCTCCCGGAAATCGAGCCGCGGTTGTTTTCGTTTAATTCGCCGGCCGGTGCCTGCCCCGCTTGCGACGGCATCGGTTCGCGCCATGTGTTCGATCCGGAGCTGGTGGTTCCCGATCCGCGGCGTTCGCTGAAGGAAGGCGCCATCGCCCCTTGGTCGGCTCGGGAGATGCCGTTCTTCCAGCAAACGATGGAGGCCGTGTGCCGGCATTTGAAGCTGGACATGAACACGCCGTTCGGCGACCTGCCCGGGGAGGCGCGGGATTTTCTGCTTTATGGTTCCAAGGGCGGGAGTATCACCTTCCGTTTTTACGACCGGGGGCGCGTGCGCGAGGTGATGCGTCCGTTCGAGGGCGTGATTCCGGCGCTGGAGCGTCGCTGGCGTGAAAGCACGTCCGACGAGGTGCGCGAGACGCTGGCGCGGTATATCAACGAGGTGCCGTGTCCCGAATGCGCCGGATCGCGTTTGAATCGCACGGCACGGCATGTGCGCGTGGGCGGACAGACGTTGCCGGAGGTGGTCGCCATGCCGCTCCGTCAGGCGCGGGAGTGGGTGCGCTCGCTCTCGCTGGGCGCGCAAGACGCGGCCATCGCCGGGCGCGTGCTGGAGGAAATCGAGGCGCGGCTGGGCTTCATGATCGAGGTCGGGCTGGATTATCTGAGCCTGCACCGCACGGCCGGCACGCTTTCCGGCGGCGAGGCGCAGCGCATCCGGCTGGCCACGCAGATTGGTTCGGCGTTGGTCGGCGTGCTTTATATTCTGGATGAACCGTCCATCGGCCTGCACCAGCGCGACAACGATCGTCTGCTGGCCACGCTGGAGCGTTTGCGCGATCTCGGCAACTCGGTGATTGTGGTCGAGCACGACGAGGACACGATCCGTCGCGCCGACTGGGTCGTGGACATGGGGCCGCGCGCCGGCGAGCATGGCGGCGAGGTGGTGGCCCAAGGGCCGGTGGCGGAGATTCTGGCGCATCCCGATTCGCTGACCGCGGCCTACATGACCGGTCGCAAGCGTATCCCGACTCCCAAGCGCCGGCCGGTGACAAAGACACATCCCGTGCTGGGCGTGGATGGCGCCCGCGCCCATAATCTCCGCGGCGTGAATGCACGCTTTCCATTGGGACGATTGACCTGCGTGACCGGCGTGTCCGGATCCGGCAAATCCACGCTGGTGAACGACACGCTCTACCGGGCGCTGGCGCGCCAGAAACGTCAGGTGCGCGAACGGGTGGGCGCCCACGATGCGCTGGTCGGTGCGGAGCTGGTGGACAAGGTTATCGACATCGATCAGAGCCCCATCGGGCGCACGCCACGCAGCAATCCGGCAACCTACACAGGCCTGTTCACACCGATCCGCGAACTCTTCGCCAGCGTCCCGGAGGCGCGCGCCCGCGGCTACAAGCCGGGCCGTTTCTCGTTCAACGTCAAGGGCGGGCGCTGCGAGGCCTGTGAAGGCGACGGCATCATCAAGGTGGAGATGCATTTTCTGCCGGATGTGTATGTGCATTGCGAAACCTGCAATGGCGCGCGCTACAATCGCGAGACGCTGGATATCCGCTACAAGGGCAAGACCATCGCCGACGTGCTGGACATGACCGTGGACGAGGCCGTGACGTTCTTTGCCCATGTCACACCGATCCGGCATCGGTTGGCGACACTTCAACAGGTGGGGTTGGGCTACATCCGACTGGGGCAATCGGCCACCACGCTTTCCGGCGGCGAGGCGCAGCGCATCAAGCTGGCGCGGGAACTGGCGCGCAGGGCCACGGGCGATACGCTCTATATTCTGGATGAGCCAACAACAGGCCTGCATTTCGACGACGTGGCCAGGTTGCTCGATGTGCTGCACGCCCTGGTGGATCGCGGCAATACGGTGATCGTGATCGAGCACAACCTGGAGGTCATCAAGACAGCGGACTGGATCGTGGACATGGGGCCCGAAGGGGGCGATGGCGGCGGGGAGATCGTTGTGGCCGGCACGCCGGAGGAGGTGGCGTCGTGCGAGGATTCGTGGACAGGCCGTTATCTCAAGCCGTATCTGAAACCGGTTGCCCGCTGCGCCTGATGGCCCTAGCTTCGGCTGTCGTGACTGGCGGTGCGGGCCAGATCATCAAGGGAGGATCGAATGCTGAACAAGGTGATGCTGATCGGAAACCTCGGGGCCGATCCGGAAACGCGCTACATGCAGGACGGAACCTGCGTATGCAACATTCGCGTGGCGACGACCGAACGGTTCAAAAACCGCAGCGGCGAGCAGCAGGAACGCACCGAATGGCATCGTGTGGTGCTGTGGGGCCGGCTGGGCGAAATCGCCAACGAATTCCTGCACAAAGGCAGCAAGGTCTATATCGAGGGCCGGCTGGAAACCCGAAAATGGACGGACCGTGACGGCAATGATCGCTACACCACCGAGATTCGCGCCCGCGAAATGAAGATGCTGGATGCACGGGGCGAGGGCGGAGGCGCGCCCCGGCAGAAGGCTTCACAAGGCGCGCCGGCCCCGCGTTCGGACACCAGCGATCCGTTCGCCGACTCACCAGCCTTCAACGACGCGCCAGCGGACGACGATATTCCGTTCTGAGGGGTGGGCGGGCCGGTTGGCGTTGCAGCGCCGCTATTGATGGGAAACCTTAAGAAACGCTCGTAACGCCCGGAATTGCATGGAATATCATCTGTGCATTCTTATCGGAATGCGCCGGTTGCCGAAGGCGCCGGTGAAGCGGGTGAACCGGCCGGCGATGCGCTCGCCGCAGGCGGCGCAAAGGCCGTCGTCGGTCAGGCGATAGCGGGTGATTTCATACCAGTCGCGCACGATCAATGCCTCGCGGCAGGCCGGGCAAAAGGTCGTGCCGCCTTCCGGGTCGTGGACATTGCCGGTGTACACGAAGCGCAGCCCCGCGCGCAGGCCGATCTCGCGCGCCCGGCGCAGGGTGGAGGAGGGGGTGGGCGGCACATCCCGCATCTTCCAGTCCGGATGGAAGGCGGTGAAATGCAGCGGCACATCCGGCCCCATGTGTTCGACGATCCAGTCGCACATGCGGGCCAGTTCGTCGGGGTCATCGTTGTGCCCGGGGATCAGCAGGGTGGTGATCTCCGTCCAGACTTCGGTCTCCCGGGCCAGATATTCGAGCGTGTCCAGCACCGGTTGCAGGTGGCCCGCGCAGAGCTTGCGGTAGAAATCCTCGGAAAACCCCTTCAGATCGACATTGGCCGCGTCCATGTGCTCGAAAAACTCGCGTCGCGCTTCGGCATGAATATAGCCCGCCGTGACCGCGATGGTGTGGACGCCGATTTCATGGCAGGCGCGCGCGACTTCCACCGCATACTCGAGGAAGATGACCGGATCGTTGTAGGTGAAGGCCGCGCTGGCGCAGTCCAGCTCGCGGCAGGCGCGGGCGATGGCCTCGGGCGTGGCGGCGTCGGTCAGGCGGTCGAACTCGCGGGATTTGGAGATATCCCAGTTCTGGCAGTAACGACAGGCCAGATTGCAGCCCGCCGTGCCGAAGGAAAAGACCTTCGAGCCGGGCAGGAAATGATTGAGCGGTTTCTTCTCGACGGGATCGACGCAAAAGCCGGATGAGCGCCCCCAGGTGGTCAGCACCATCGCATCGCCTTCGCGCTTGCGCACAAAGCACAATCCGCGCTGGCCGTCCCTCAGCTTGCAGTCGCGCGGGCACAAATCGCACTGGATGCGTCCGTCCGCAAGCCGGTGCCACCAGCGGGCGGGATGATGCGATTCAGGCAGCGGCATCCTCACCCTCCTTGAAGCGCTCGACGCGGTAGGTGAACAGCCGCAGATCGGGATGCCAGAAATCGGCCGGCAGCCCCGCCTTCTGCTTCAGGTGCGCGAGGAACAGCGCCGGATCGGGCAGTTGTTCCCACACCTGCGGCAGGAAGGTGCCCTTGTGGCTTCCGAAGACCAGGGTCACGCCGTCCACCCCCGGCCGCAGGCGGCGGATGGCCTCCTGCTCGCTGTCCACGATGAACGGCTGCATCGGCGAGAGCACCGAAACCTCGATGACGGTGTCGCTCAGCTCGTCGCGGGTCAGTGGAGGAAAGCGCGGATCGTGGAAGGCGGCGGCCAGCGCGTTGGCGCGCACATCGTCGATCAGCGGGCGGGAGGCTTCGAGCGAACCGATGCAGCCGCGCAAGGTGCCCCGGCGGGTGAGGGTCACGAAACTCGCGCC
>CAYVBG010000122.1:0-5797 GCA_964449205.1 uncultured Zetaproteobacteria bacterium
TATCGAGCAGCGGGCGGATGCGCCGTAGTCCGAAAACACCTCCAGCAGATCAAGGTGATATTCCTTGTCGAAGCGGGCGTCGTAGTTGCTCCACTTGTCGCCTTCGGAAAACCAGCGCGGGCAGGCGAGCGCGTGCGCCATCGCGCGGTATTTGATGACCGGCACATCGAAACCGCGGCCATTGAAACTGACCAGCTTCGGCGCGCGCCGGTCGATCAGGTTCAGGAACCCTTCAAGCAGCTCGCGTTCGTCGCTGTGTTCGTTGCCGCCCGTGCCGATACGGCGGATCACCATTTCCGGCCCTTCCTCGCCCGGCTCGAACACCAGTTGCGCATAGCTGATGGCCACGATCTGGTGGAATGGCTGACGCGGAAAATCGTTGCGGCCGTCTGTTTTCTCCAGAAACCAGGCGGCCAGCGCGTCCCGGGCCTCCGCATCCGTCAGATCCGGCTGGCGCAACAATCGGCGCGCGGCATCCGCATCCGGCACGGTTTCGATATCGAACACGAAGATGTCCCGACGCATGCGTTCCTCCCGGTTTCGCCCTCGCGGTGCAAGCTGCTACACTCGCCCCCATGAAGATTCTGGTGGTCGAGGACGAAACGCGCGTTGCCCAGTTTATCCAAAAGGGGCTGAAAGAAGAAGGCCATGCCGTGGACGTGGCCCACGACGGCGAGGAGGGCGAGTATCTGGGCGAGATCAACGAGTATGACCTGATCATTCTCGACCTGATGCTGCCCGGCAAAAATGGATTGCAGGTCTGCCGCGAGTTGCGCGAGGCGGGAGTGAACACGCCGGTGCTGATGCTGACCGCGCGCGATGCGGTGGAGGACAAGGTGCGCGGGCTGGACGCCGGCGCCGACGACTACCTCACCAAGCCCTTCGCGTTTGAGGAACTGCTGGCGCGCGTGCGCGCGCTGCTGCGCCGCAGCTCGGAGAGCAAGACGCCCATTCTCAAAATCGCCGATCTGGAGCTGGATCCGATGAGCCGCCGCGTGACCCGCGCCGGCCAGGCCATCCGGCTGACAACCAAGGAATATGCCTTGCTGGAATACATGATGCGCAATCCGGGGCAGGTGCTCTCGCGCACGCGCATCGGCGAACATGTGTGGGACATGAACTTCGACCCGGAAAGCAACGTGATCGACGTGTATGTCAGTCACCTGCGCAACAAGGTGGACAAAGGCTTCGACCCGCCGCTGATTCACACCCTGCGCGGCCAAGGCTACATGCTGACGGACGAAGCGCCGCCCGCGTGAACCATTTCGCCACCCCGCCGCTTCCGTCGCGGCCGCGTTGGCTCTTCCGGCTGGTCTCCACCTTTCGCGGGCGTCTGGCGCTGCTCTACATGGCGGTGGAATTTTCGCTGCTGCTGTTCGCCGGTCTGTTGCTCTATGTGGTGCTGTCCAACAAGGTGTTTTCGGACGTGGATCGTCAATTGTTGCGTCAGGCCAGCGCCATCACCCATGAGCTGGAACGCTCGCGCTTCTACCAGTGGAACACGGAATTGGTGCAGTTCTCCAGGCATTTTCTGGGTTCCGTGCAGTTGATCGGCGCCAACGGCCGGTTGCTGTTCGCCTCCGATCGCGGACTGATCGGCAAGGGCGGCGATGCCGTGACCGAGGCCTTGCAGCGCGCATTCAGCGACGAAACGGCGTTCGCCTCGACCCGCTCGCTGCTGCGCAAGGACAATATTCGCGTCATCGCCATGCCGGTACACCGGGCCGGGGGCATCGTGGCCGTGGTGCTGTTGGGGCGCAGCACCGGGGAGATTCATTCCTTCTTCGAGTTGATGTATCTGATTGGCGGTCTGCTGGGCCTGGCGTCGATGTTCATCAGTGCGTGGGCCGGCTATGTGATGGCGCGTCGCGCGCTCAAGCCCATCGACGAAATCGGCCGCGCGGCGATGCGCTTTGCCTCCGGCGATCTCTCAACGCGCCTGAAATTGTTCACGCCGGATCGCGAAATCCGGCAACTGGCACGCACGCTGAACAAGATGTTCGCCGATCTGGAGGCCAGCATCCAGGCGCAGAAACGCTTCACCGCCGATGCCTCACACGAACTGCGCATCCCGCTCACCATTCTGCGCGGCGAGATCGAGGTGGCGCTGCTGCGCCGGCGACGTCCCAAGGAATACGAAGAAGTGCTGCGTCAGCAACTGGAAATCATCGAGCGCATGCAGCGCATCGTGGACGGCCTGCTGACGCTGGCCCGCGCCGACGCGGGGCTTTTGGAGCTCGCGCGCGAGGAGGTGGATCTGAGCCTGCTGCTGGAAGAGGCCGGCCAGCAACACCTGACGCTCTATGCCAGCAAGGACGTGCGGCTGGACATGGACATCGAAGACGGCCTGACGGTGATCGGCGATCACGACCGTCTCAGCCGGGTGGTGTTCAACCTGCTGAACAACGCCTACAAGCATGCACCAAGGCATTCGCGGGTGCACTTTTCCGCCCGGGCCGAAGGCGACGAGGCAGTCATCCGGGTTGCCGACGAGGGCCCTGGCATTGCGCCCGAGCACATTCCGCACGTGTTCGATCGTTTTTACCGGGCGGACGAGGCCCGCGACCGGGGCGCCGGCGGCGCGGGCCTGGGTCTGGCCATTTGCAAACGCATCATCGAGGCACATGACGGACGCATCGAGGTGGAGAGTACGCCGGGCGCGGGCGCGACGTTCACGGTCCGCCTGCCGCTGGCCGCCGCCAATCCGGGACTGTTGCGGCAGATCGACGCATTGCTGGAACAACGCCGCGAGCGCAAGATGAAAACGCGGACGAAACGGAGCCGGACGCAACCGCCGGAGCAGAACGAACGCGAGTGAGCGCGATCGGCGACCGGCGCTCCATTCCTCCCTTCGCGGCAGTCGAAAAACGGGCGGGGCATGCGTAGAGTTGCGCGCCGCGAGGAACAGGCGATGAACACGAAGATCCAATATCCCACGGACGACCTGCGCATCATCGGCGTGGACGAGGTGATTCCGCCGGTGCAGTTGCACCGCGAGCACCCCATCACCGAGCGTGCGGCGAAAACCACCTACACCGCGCGTCGCGCCATCCAGCGCATCCTGCGCGGCGAAGACGACCGGCTGCTGGTGGTCACCGGGCCGTGCTCCATCCACAACCCGGATGCGGCGCGGGAATACGCCCGACGCCTGGCCGGCGAACGGAAACGCCATGCGGGCGATTTGCTGATTGTCATGCGCTGCTATTTCGAGAAGCCGCGCACCACCGTGGGCTGGAAAGGACTCATCAACGACCCCAATCTCGACGGCACATTCCAGATCAACAAGGGCCTGCGGCTGGCGCGCCAACTGTTGCTGGACGTGAATGAAATGGGCGTGCCGGCCGGCACCGAGTTTCTCGACCTCATCAGCCCGCAATATGTGGCCGATCTGGTGAGCTGGGGCGCCATTGGCGCGCGCACCACAGAGTCGCAATCGCACCGCGAGCTGGCCAGCGGTCTTTCCTGCCCGGTCGGCTTCAAGAACGCCACCGATGGCGGGCTGAAAGTGGCCGTGGACGCCATCCGCGCGGCATCGCATCCGCATCATTTTCTCTCACTGACCAAGGAAGGACGCTCGGCGATCTTCTCCACCTCGGGGAACGAAGACTGCCATGTGATCCTGCGCGGCGGACAACGACCGAACTACGATGCCGAAAGCGTGCGCGAGGCCTGCGCCACGCTGGAGGCGGCCGGGCTGCCGTGCCGGCTGATGATCGATTTCTCGCATGCCAACAGCCGCAAGCAGTACGAGCGCCAAAAAGAGGTGTGCCGCGATGTGGCCGGGCAGATCGCGGCCGGCAATGCCTGCATCATCGGCGCGATGATCGAAAGCCATCTGGTGGCGGGCCGGCAGGATGTCGTGCCCGGCCGCGAACTGGTGTTTGGCCAGAGCGTGACGGACGCCTGTGTCGGCTGGGAGGACACCACGACCATGCTGGACAAACTGGCCGCCGCCGTGCGCGAGCGCAGGGAAGCCGCCGCGAAATAACGGCCCGGCGGCGAGCGCCCGACCGACTACAGATTCATCTGCCGGAGCCAGCGCTCCAGAAAATGGATGTCGAAATCGCCCTTCTGGAAGGCGGCGTTGGCCAAAAGGCGCTGGTGCAGCTCCTGATTGGTGGTGATGCCGATAACCGCCAGCTCCTCGATGGCGCGTTGCATGCGACGAATGCACTTCTCGCGCGTGCGCGCATGGGTGATGACCTTGCCGATCATCGAGTCGTAGTGGGGCGGCACCTCATAGCCCGTATAAATGTGCGAATCCACGCGCACGCTGCGCCCGCCCGGCGCGTGGTAGAGCTCGATGCGACCGGGCGACGGCGTAAACCGGAACGGATGCTCGGCGTTGATGCGGCACTCGATGGCATGGCCCTTCTTCTTGATCTGATCCTGGGTGAAGGCCAACGGCTCGCCGGCGGCCACGCGAATCTGCCATTCGATCAAGTCCACGCCGGTAATCCATTCGGTGACTGGATGCTCGACCTGGATCCGGGTGTTCATCTCGATGAAATAGAACGACTTGTCCGGATTCATCAGAAACTCGATCGTGCCCGCGCCCTCGTAGCTCACCGCCCGCGCCGCCGCCACGCCGGCCGCACACAGCCGCTCGCGGGTTTCTTCGTCCACAAACGGGCTCGGCGCCTCTTCCAGCACCTTCTGGTTGTTGCGCTGCATCGAGCATTCACGCTCGAACAGGTGAACGATGTTGCCGTGCCGGTCGCCCAGCACCTGCACCTCGATATGGCGGGGCGTTTCCAGAAACTTCTCGATGAACACGGTGTCGTCGCCGAAGGCCGCCGCGGCCTCGGCCTGACATTTGTTGAACGCCCCGGGCAACGCCGCCTCAGAATGCACCACCTGCATGCCGCGCCCGCCGCCGCCGGCGGACGCCTTGACGATGACCGGAAACCCGGCCTCGCGGGCGACATGCCTGGCTTCCTCGACATCGCGCACCGCGCCATCCGATCCCGGCACCAGCGGCACGCCCGCCTCCTTCATCTTCTGCTTGGCGGTCACCTTGTCGCCCATTGTGCGCATGGACTCCGGCGACGGGCCGATCCAGGCATAGCCGGACTCCCGGACAATGTCCGCGAACTCGGCGTTTTCGGCCAAAAATCCATAGCCGGGATGAATGGCCTCCACATCCGTCAGCTCGGCGGCGGACATGATGGCGGCAATGTTCAGATAGGACTGCGCGCCCGGAGCCGGGCCGATGCACACGGCCTCATCGGCCAAACGGGCATGCATGGCGTCGCGATCGGCCTCGGAATACACGGCCACCGAGCCAATGCCCAGCTCCTTGCAGCAGCGAATGATGCGCACGGCGATCTCGCCGCGGTTGGCGATCAGAATCTTGTGAAACATCGGTGTCAGGCCAGCGGCGCAATCACGAACATCGGCTGCCCGTATTCCAGCGGCGAGGCGTTCTCCACCAAAATCTCCTCGATCACGCCATCGTATTCGGACTCGATCTCGTTCATCAGCTTCATCGCCTCGATGATGCACAGAATATCGCCCTTCTTCACCTTCTGCCCCACCTTGACGAACGGCTCGGCCTCCGGCGAGGGCGCGCGATAGAAGGTGCCCACCATCGGCGAGCGCACGACATGCTTGTCCGATTCCTCCTCCGGCTGGCCGGTCGTGGACGCCTCCACAGACGCGGGCGCCGGCGCAAGCTGCGGCACAGGCTGCGGTTGCGGCGCGGCCACCGCAGGGGTCTGTTGCCCGCGACAGATGCGCACAGTCTGGTCGCCCTCGGTGACCTCGATTTCGGTGACGTCTGAATTCTGGATCAGAC
>CAYVBG010000123.1:0-5749 GCA_964449205.1 uncultured Zetaproteobacteria bacterium
CCCTGTTTCCGCCGTGAGAGGGCGGCGTCCTGGACCACTAGACGATGGGAGCGTCGGCGGGGGCGGGATTCAACTGGATTTTTCGTCGTTCGTCAATCGTTCCGTGTCCGCCTCGCCCGGCGAACCCAGCAGCGCATGCAATGCGTCGCGCAGCCCGCCCTGATCAAGTTTTTGCTTCACCAGATAGGCATCCGCGCCGGCCTCCAGCCCTTTGAGCCGGTCTTCGGCGGACTCGCGCGTGGAAATGATCAGGATGGGCAAATCCTCATAGCGCTGCTCGTTGCGCACGCGGCGCACCAGGCCAAAACCGTCCAGACGCGGCATTTCGAGATCGGTGATCAGAATGTCGTAATCGCGTCGTTCCAGCTTCTCCAGCGCATCCAGGCCGTCGATGGCCGTATCCACGCGCACACCCATGGATTCGAGCAGGGCCTTTTCAACCTGCCGCGCGATGATGGAATCCTCGGCCAGCAGGGCGCAGAACTGCGGCGCTTCCCCTTCGCCGCTTCGCGCCGCCTCGCGCGCCTCGCGCTCCAAACGCGCATCCGGCGCGGTGCGCCCCATTTCCTTGATGCCATACGGCTCGATCAGCAACACCACCGACCCATCCTCGGCAATGGTGTTGCCCATCAGTCCCTGCGCCTGATACCGCTTCAAATACGGATCGAGTTCGCGAACGATGACCTCGGCGTCACCATAGAGTTCGTCCACGACGATGCCCGTGAAGCCCTCGATATGCTTGGCGATCAGCACCATCGGGCGCGCCTCGCCGATGTCCGCGTCTCCCGGCAGCATGCGCCGTAAATCCACCAGCGGCACCTTCTGCCCGTCGTAAGCCAGATACCTGCGCCCCTCGATTTCCTCGATGTCGTCCGCGCCGGGCGCCGCCACATGCTCCAGCATGTGCGTGAGCATGCCAAATCGCTGCCCGCCCATGCGAAACAGCAGCGCCCGCTGCACGGCGATGCTGACCGGCAGGGAAATGATAAACCGGGTGCCCCGCCCTTTTTCGGTGTCGATGCGGATGGCGCCGGTGAGGCGGCGCAGCGTGTCCTGCACCACATTCATGCCAATGCCGCGCCCGGCCGTCTGATCCACTTCCCGGCGGGTGGAAAATCCGGGCCGGAAGATCATTTCCAGCGCCTCGGCATCGTCCATCGCATCCGCTTCGGCCTGGGTGGTCACGCCATGCTCCACCGCCACGCGACGCACCAGATCGGGGTCGATGCCGCGCCCGTCGTCCACCACCTCAATCTGGATCTCGCTGCCGCTTTGCGTGGCAGCCAATGTCACCTGCCCGACCTCGGGCTTGCCGGCGGCCTTGCGCTCCGCCGGCGACTCGATGCCATGCGCGATGGCATTGTTGATCAGGTGCACCAAGGGCTCGGTCAGGGCGTCCACCACCCCTTGGTCGCACTCCACCGTTTCCCCCGTCATCACCAGGCGCACCTTCTTGTCGTAACGACGCGCAATGTCGCGCACCGCGCGCGGGAACGTGGCAAACACGGTGTCCAGCGGACGCAGCATCAACCCCAACACACGATCGCGCAAATCATCGAGCTGAATGCGCTGCCGCTCGGCGACATGCCCCGCGTCGTGTTCCAGCCGCCGGCCCAGCAGCAGCACCGAGGCCAGGTGGGCGTCCAGCCGATCCAGCGCCTCCAGCGTCGCGGCATCGCCATCCTCCGAAGCGGACAAACGATTGCGCAAACGCCCGACCATGCCTTGGGCGCGGGCCAGATGCCGGGACAACGTCCGGGCGTCGCCCACCAATCTCCCGTATTCGCTCTTGGCCGTGCCCAACTCGATGACCTGGCCCGCCAAGGCATCCAGCCGCGCGGCGTCCACGCGCAAAAAGCGCCCGCTTCCCCGCGCATGAGCAGAAACCCGGGTCCGGGCTTCAATCCGAACGGGACGGAAACGATCGGACTCCACAGCATCATCGGAAGCTTGTGCTGCCGTTTCAGCGCCCGCATCCGCCGCTCCGGCAGATGCTTCATGCGCCCCTTCGCCTCGGGCGCGTTCCGCCAGAAGCGATGTCAGCTGCGCGCGCGCGGCGGCGGCGTCCAGCCGCCCGGCATCCTCCGATTGCAGACGCGCCGCCAACTGATCGTGCAAATCAAACAAAAACTGCACCATCGCCGGCGTCCGGTGCTCGGGATGCCCGATCAGATGCTCCATCGCATCCTCAAACACATGCGCCACCCCGCCCACGTCCTCCACGCCCAGCATCATCGCCGAGCCCTTGATCGTGTGCGCGTCCCGCCGCAAACGGTTCAGACCCTCCTCATCCAGCGCGCCCGCCTCAAACCCCACCAAGCCCTCATTGATGGACGACAGCCGCCCCCGCGCCTCGTCGAAAAACGAAGCCAGAAACCGGCCTGCATCAAGACCTCCGGCTGCATCCGTCGAACCGGAGTCCGCGTCGGGATCCGCGCGGGCGCCCTCTCCGGGCGCGGGCGCCTCGCCAGCCGCAACGCCATCCGGCGTTGCCGCATGCTCTTCGGGCGGCTGTTGGCCGATCTCCGCCGCCTCGGCGATCAGGGTGTCCAGCTGCGCGCGCGCGGCGGCGGCATCCAGCCGCCCGGCATCCTCCGATTGCAGACGCGCCGCCAACTGATCGTGCAAATCAAACAAAAACTGCACCATCGCCGGCGTCCGGTGCTCGGGATGCCCGATCAGATGCTCCATCGCATCCTCAAACACATGCGCCACCCCGCCCACGTCCTCCACGCCCAGCATCATCGCCGAGCCCTTGATCGTGTGCGCGTCCCGCCGCAAACGGTTCAGACCCTCCTCATCCAGCGCGCCCGCCTCAAACCCCACCAAGCCCTCATTGATGGACGACAGCCGCCCCCGCGCCTCGTCGAAAAACGAAGCCAGAAACTGGGACAGGTCGAGGCCGCTCATCGCCGGCGGACGGACAGACCGTCAGACCATCCGATGCAGTTCCTCCGCCGCGTCGCGCAGGCGTGCGGCGGACTCGCGCGTGGTCTGCATCTGCTGGTTGGCGTCGTTCAGCAGCTCGCTGATCTGACGCATGGTTTCGATGAATTCGCGGTTGCTGGCATCCTGCCGATCGGTGGCCTTGGCGATGTGCTGCACCGCCATGCTGGTCTTCTCCGACATGGTCTGCATCATCTTCAGGGCCTCGCCGGCGCGACGGGCGATCTCCACGCCCTTGGCCACCTCTTCCAGTCCCTCGCGCGTCACAGCCACCGATTCCTGCGACGAATGATGCACCTCGTCCACCACGGTCTGGATTTCATCCGTGAATTCGCGCACCCGGTCCGACAAGCGGCGCACCTCGCCGGCCACCACCGCAAACCGCTTGCCAAACTCGCCAGCGGCGGCGGACTCGATGGAGGCATTGAGCGCCAGCAGGTGCGTCTCCTCGGCGATCTCCTGAATCGCGCCGATGGACTCGGTGATCTGGGCCGCCTTCTCGCCCGCGAAAGTCACCTTCTCGGCGATGGTGTTCACTTCGTCGCGAATCCGCTGCATGTAACGAATGGCGTCCGCCACCGCCTGGCCGCCCTCGCCGGCCGACTTGCGCGTGGCATCCGCGATGCGCACCACCTCGCGAGAGGTTTTGGCGATCTTGCGCGCATCCTCCGAAAGCTGTTCCATTTCTTCGGTCACATGCTCCACCGCCTTGGCCTGCGTGCCGGATGCCGCGGCCTGCTGATCCACGGACTCCAGAATGTCGGTGGACGCCATGGTCACGCGCGAAGCCACGTCGGTGATCATGTTGGCGCTGGTGGTCACGAAATAGCGGCTGGTCAGAATCATCACCAGCACCAGCGCCACCAGCACCACCGCGCTGGCGATGGCCAGCGTGGTCAGCTGGGCCTGCTTGTCGCGCACGTCGGCGTTGAGGCGTTCATTCAAGCCGCGCACCACGCGATTCACCTTCTCCTGCGCCACAAACACCAGGTTTTGCGCCACCACCGTGATGTTACCGGCCTGCGACGCCGGAATCTTGCCGCTCACGATGTTGCCGGCCATGGTCGTGACCTGTTTCATCAGGTCGGACACCTGCTTGAGTTGTTTCGTGTCCGCCGGCGTCAGCGCCGAAAGCAGGCGCACTTCGTTATCCAGGCGGGCAAACTCCTTGGTCGCCGCCGCGAGCTTGTCCGCATCGGCCTTGTTGCCCGTCAGGCTGTAGTCATTCAGCGGCGCCAGCAAACTGCCCAGCGAGGCGCGGTAGCGCTCCAGCTCGAGCTGCTCGCCATAAATCCGGTTCAGCGAGTCGAAGATGGCGTTGACGCGATTGACCGCAAATCCCGTGGTGACCACAAGCACCACCAGCATCGCCAGCGACATCGCCATGCTCCGATTCGCACGCTTGCGCAGATTCATTTCTGCCATTGCACTCCCTCCTGACGCCAAACCCGGTGTTTCACATTCTCACCCACGCATCCTTCCGGCGCGGGCAAGGCGCAAACTGCCACGATACGCCCGTTTGCGCCATCCCCGGCAACCATGCCGCGCCGCGAGCCATGCACTGCTACTCATGCAGGATCGCCAGCGTGTTCAGCAGCGCCAAATCCTCCTGCCGCCCGCCGCGTTCCACCCGCACCGCGCCATACACATCGTCCGTGCAGCCGGCATCCCGCTTCGGCAGGCTGCCTTCCGGCACGCGATGAATGGCGGGCACCGCGTCCACGCGCATGGCCACACGCATGCGCGGATGCCGCAAACAGACCAGACGGGTAAACTCGTCATCCTCGCTGTCACCGCCGGGCAGCCCCAGCAGCCGGCACGGCTCGACGACGCACACAATCTGCCCGTGAATATTGCCCAATCCCAGAAAATGATCCGGCGCCATCGGCACGGGCGTGAGCGGCAATGGCCGCACCACCTCCGTCACCTCCGGCGCCGGCAACGCAAACGAGCGACCGCCCAAGCGCACCTCCAGCACGTCCACCCGCGCATCCCCCTCCTCTCGGGCCATTGTTCGCATCGCCTGCATGCGTTGTTCATCCATCCTCGCCTCCCGGTTGCATGGCCATGCGGATCCGTCGATACATGCCCAGCACCTTCTTCACCCGCGCCTGGAGCTTCAGCGGCTCCACCGGTTTGAGAATATAGTCGTCCGCGCCCGTTTCCAGCCCCAGCACTTCATCCTCCTCCTCGCGCCGGGAGGTGAGCATGATCACCGGCATATCGTCAAACTCGCCATGCTCGCGGATGCGCTGCACCAGTTCGGGGCCGGCCATGTTCGGCATCTCATAGTCGGTCACGACCAGATCCGGCCGATCCGCCTGCAACTGACGCCAGGCGTCCTGGCCGTCTTCGGCCTCCACCACCTCGTAGCCGTCGGAGTTCAACACGAAGCGCACCAGATTGCGCACACTCGATGAATCGTCCACCACCAGCACCCGCGGCTTGTCCGACCCGCGCCCCCCCTCCAGGCGCCGGCGTCGGTCGCGCGCGGCGCGCGCCTCGCCCAGCGGCAGCAGCCGACCGCCTCGCAACCGGTCGCGCAGCGCAAAATCCTCCGGCGGCGTGCCGATGCGCATCACCTCGTCCAGACTGGTCACGCCCTGCAATGCCTTGTCCAGCGCGTCCTCAAACAGGGTGAACATGCCTTGCTCGCGGGCCAGCTTCAGCAGTTCCCGATCCGCCGCGCCGCGACCGATGAGCTCGCGCATCTGTTCGGACACATACAACACCTCATGCACACCGATGCGCCCTTTGTAACCGATGCCGTTGCAGCGAGGGCAGCCCTTTGCCCCATACAGCT
>CAYVBG010000124.1:0-5718 GCA_964449205.1 uncultured Zetaproteobacteria bacterium
GGGATTGGGTCGCCAAAGCCCTGATGTCTGCGCCGTGTGTTGTGCCTGCACTTTTGGACTTGATCCCGCCCGACACCACGAAGCGGTTTTGGAGTATCCTTTTTTTGCCGGTATTGGCTTCGTATTTGCACAGCGAGCGTTGACGCATTGACAAACCATTGGGCATCGATTGACTACGCAATGTCTCGCCATTGGCCCGAATTCCAGGGATTACAGTCGAACCCTGAATGGCGTCTCATGGTCTTACTTCCCGCAGGCTTCGATTGACCCGATGGTCAAAGATATCGCAATAAAGATCAATAAATTACCTCATCCGGTAAGGCATGGAAACAGATCCGGAACAGCCTCATAACCCGAAGGTCGTCGGTTCAAATCCGGCCCCCGCAACCAAACGTAAGGCCTTGAAAACATTACGTTTTTCAAGGCCTTTTTTCTTCTCCTGAATCTCTGTGACCAAGCTCATGTGACCAGATTGTGACCAAATTAAAAACGGGCCTTCCCAATCTTGTGAGGTCAGCTTCCACCTCCGCCTTGACCATCATTGCACCCCGACGGATATTTCACGATGCCAACGCATTAGGGAGGAGAAACAACATGCCGGATCTGAATTGGACCGCCTTGATGCCGCTGCCAAACCACCCGGTACTGTCCATGGTTCTGGATTTTCTGGGTGTCACCCTGATCTTGTGGATGGCGCGGAACCCCGTGGAAAACCTCGTCCGACGGGTCTTCGTCGCCATGGCCAACGCCATTCGGTTGGGCGCGCGATGGCTCGATCGCCATGCCAACAGCCTGCACCAACGCGCCAATGCGCTCGCCATCGAGTATTTTCTGGCGGGAAAGGAGCGTGACATCGAAGGCGGCATGCGCAAGATCGGCGACATTGCCCATCGCGGCCTGAGCCGGTTTCCCGACACCAATCACCGCATCCATGAGCTCATCAACCGGCATGATCTGGCGTTCGAGGCCGCGCAGGAGCCGAAGCCCGCGCCTGCTCCGGACACGCGCAAACTGGACCGGCGCATCGAAGAGGCCAGCGCGGAAAACAGCCTGACCGTGAAGGAGCTGCGGGCCCTTCGCCGAACGGTGGAAAAGGAATACAACAGGCGTTTGAAGCTGGTCGCCAGGGAAAGCCGGGGGCGCATGCGCCGACTCAAGAGACTGCACACGCCGATCCACCGGCTGAAAAAAACGCTTGCCAAGGTGGATGCCATGTTTTCCGGCCTGCAAAAGCGTATCGAGGGCGTCGAAAACGCCATTGTCGAATACCGCCAGATCAGAACATCGGAAAAGGAGGCCGAGCGCGCCGCAAATCACTCCATCCTCACGCGCTTCATGGTGGGGGCGTTCGTGATGGCCATCATTGTCGGGGGCGCGTTCGTCAACTTTTTGCTGATTCAGCGGCCGATGGCGGAAATGATCGGCGGCGGTTATATCGGCGGATTTCCGTTGGCCACGGTTGGGGCGATGACCATTCTGCTCGTCGAAATCGGCGCGGGCATCGTATTCATGGAATCCTGGGGCGCCAGCCGCCTGCTGCCCCAGTTTGAGGCCATGGAACCCGACACCCGTCGCAAGTTGGCCGTCACCATGGGACTGCTTCTCCTCGCGATGGCCTGCGTCGAGGCCGGATTGGCGATTCTGCGCGAGCAACTGATCGCGGCAGACGCCCAGACCGTCGCCCTGCTCACCGGCCAACAACCGGAAACCGCCGAAACATTGATGGGCGGCTTGCCAGTCGTCGTGCAGGCCGGGCTCGGTTTTGTGATTCCCCTGATTCTGGCCGCCGCGGCCATTCCGCTGGATACGCTGTTCAACACCACCCGCATCGTCGCCCAGAAACTGTTGTGCGTGCTGATGTGGGCCGCCGCGGGGTTGCTTCGCCTGCTCGGCGCCGTGCTGCATGGACTGTACCGTATGCTGGTTGCCTTCTATGAGCTGCTGATTTTCTTCTGGCTGTTCATTGAACAGATCGTCGCGCCATTGTTCGCGCGGTCCCGTGAGGAGAGAGCCTGAATGAAGCCGTTTCGACTGCTGGCCCTGCTGGCCCTGTTGTGGGGGCTTCCCGGATGTTCGCTGGACACGGGTTCCCGTGCGCTCTATGTGTTGGTGGACGTCTCGGGCACCTACCACCGGGAGCTGCCCAAGGCGGTGAACGCCGTGCGATGGATTGTCGCCGAATCGCACCCGCTCGACTTTCTGACGGTGGCGAAAATCTCCAATCGAAGTTTTTCGGATCGTGAAATCGTGTTTTCGCGTCTGTTTCCGTCCCGTCCGTCGGAGACGGAATCCATGAAACGCAGCCTGAAGGGAGTCATCGACGCCTTCGCCCGAACGCCCGCCTCGCCATGGACGGACATTCGGGGTGCGCTGTATCAAGCGGGATCGACCCTGGCCGGCAAGCATGCGAGATTGAAGGCCGTCATCATCTTCTCCGACCTGGTCGAAGACCATCACGGCATCGACCGTTCCATGCAATTGCCCGACCTTTCAGGCGTGCATGTGCTGGCCGTGAATGTCATCAAACTTCGCAGCGACAACCGGGATCCGAGGCGTTATTTCAAACGCATCGAACGCTGGCGCAACGCCTTGCTCAAGGCCGGCGCGGCCGGATTTCACCTGGTGTCCGATCCGGCGGAGCTGCCCGAAAAGCTGCGCGAGCTGGAAGCCGCCGCCTGACCGGCGCACACGCGATTATTCCAGCGTCATGTCGTATTCGATGACCTGATAGCTGCGCGTGCTGACATACTGCACCCGCCGGCCCTCGCCCAAGCCGAACACGGCGGCCACCGCCGCGCCCGGCTTCTGGCCGCCGGTGATGTCGATCATCATCTCGTTCGCAGCGAAGCCGTCCTCCGCCAGCCAGTCCAGCGCGCGTTCCAGCGCCTCGGCCAGTTCCTGCGCGTTTTCATAATCCACGCCATGCGTGCATCCCGGCGCGATCAGAATCGTATCGGCGGGACATCCCGTCTTGCGCCACATCACTTCACGGAAATCATCCACGAAACGAAAGGTGCCGTCCTCGTTCGCGCCGCTGTCCGCCGAGGGAATCAGCGCCACCCGCTCCAGCGTGCCGCGCTGGTGATGGTGCGCGATGGCCTCCAGCGCCATGCGCCATGACCCCATTCTTGCCGAAGCGGTTTCGCGAGGATTTTTCCCCGGCTGGCTCAGGAACATCACCAGCGCCCGCGCAGGCCGCGCGCCCTGCTGCCGCACCGAAGGCGCCAGCGATTCCATCCGGCGGGACACCAGCAGGAACAGCGCCAGCAATGCCGCCAGCGGTGTCAGCCCCGCCCATGCGGACGAAGCGAACAGCATCGCGTAAACCGAATCCGCCGCCCAGGCCGTGGCCATGACCGCGAGCACGACCATGAAGACCATCGCCGGCGATGGAACGCTTCCGAAGGCGAGCTTCAATCCCAGCAGCATCTGCCTTCGGCGCAGGCCTTTTCGCTTCCCGTTTCGCCTGTTCATCGTGTCTCTCCCTGTTCCCTGTCGGGCGCAAACATGCCGACGAATCCTCCCGCATTCAAGCCGGACCGCCATGGCCTCGCCGAAACGCAAAAAAGGGGCCGCGCCGTGCGCGACCCCTCCGACGCCGCATCCGGGCGGACATCAGTAGCGCTTGATCTCCTTCAACCGCTTGATTTCGTTCAGATGCATCCGCACCTCGCGCGGGTCGATGGCCGCGTCCACCTGTGCCATCAGCTTGGTGTAGAGGGCGCTGACGGTTTCATTGTAGCGCGCCCCGCGGCTGTCGCGGGCGTGAAACGACGCCGTGGCCAGGGCGCCGATAATCGGATCGTTGTAGTTGTTTGCCACGGCGTGTTCATAGGGCGCGGAAGCGTCTTGGGCCTTGGCCTTCTTGACGAACACGACCTCCTTGGTGAGCGGCTCGCGGAAAATCAGACGCACACTCGCCTGCCCGACATACCGCCCCTGCTCGACCGTTCCGCCCATTTCACTCTTCACCTGGGTTGTTTGGGGTTTCACCTCGAACACAAGTTTCGGTTCGATGAGCAGCGCCATCCGTTCCTTTTCGCCGAACGGAATCTCATCGTAGTCGTCGTAAGGGCCCGCCATGCGCGCCTTGTGCCGGGTCAGTATCGCCGCCAGATCGCGCGTGAACGCCCGTGCCCGTGCAAGGTCCTGTGCGTCTGCGTCCTTTCCGGCGGGAACGGCGATTTGACCGATCACCACGCCGTCGAGGCCTGCGTCCTGCGCGGCCTTGGGCTGGTACTGGTAAACCAGCGGCTTCATCTGCTCCACATGCGCCACCTTCGGGCCGCATCCGGCCAGTCCCAAGGCCAGCATGGCCGTCGCCGCGGCCGTCAGTTTCAGTTGCGGTTTGCGTTTCATGGTCATGCACCTCCATTCATCGATTTGAAACGGAGGCGCATTTCACCATCGAACGATCGATCGCGCCCGATTCCCAAGATTGTGGATGTTCCGGCGCGGCTAGCCGCCGCTGGCCTTCAGGATTTGCTCCTCGGCGTCCGGCGCGGCCACATCCACCAGCCGCACCCCCAGCCGCCCGGCCTTGGCGAGCATCCCCTCGCCCACGCCATGCTCCCAGGCCAGGCAGGCCACGCCCGCCATGTGGTGGTCGCGCCCGCCGATTTCGTCGCGCAGCGCATCCACCTCGAACAGCACCGGCGAGCTCATCTGCCGCACATGCTTGCACGACCAATACACCAGCCGGTTGGCCCGCGCGCCCAGCACATCGAACTCCTGTGTATCCCGCCCCTCGCGGTCGAACTCGACGCGCACCGAGCAGCCCCCGCCCCGCCAACCGGAAATCCCCGCCGCCAGCACCGCGCCGACCCAGTCCTCCATCCACTTGTTGCGCACATAGGCGAAGAGATCGCCCTCGAAATCCGCCTGTTTCCAGCGCACCCGCCCGCGCTCGGCTTCCACTTGCAGTCCCCGCACCGCGCCCATCTCCTCCACCTGCCGGATCGCCCGCCGCACCGCCTTCGGCAGCGGCCCGCCCGGCAGCCAGAACCAATCCCCATCGCGCCGGACCGTGCGGTCGCCCATTGCGCGACGCACCTTCGCCGCCATGCCGCGCAGTCGATCCAGCATCGGCTTGCGCGCGCGCAACCGCTCGAACGACAGCCCCGCATCGCGCAGTTTGTTCCCGTGCACGGCCAGAATCTCCTTCAGCGACAGCGCCGGGCAGCCTTCCAGGCCATTGACCGGATCGGGATAGATTTGATCGAAGGTTTGCGTGCGCGGATCCATCACCACCCCGCGCACCCGGGCCCCATGCCTGCGGCGAAACGCGCCGAGGTTGAACAGCCCCTGCAAGGCCATGGATTTGGTGCCGCCGGTCAGATGGAAGATCACCTCGGCCTCCGGCGGCAGCGTTGCGAAGCCCTTCTTCAGCGCGCGGTGCATGCTCACCACATCGCGGGCGTCCACCCGCCAGTTCTCCTGCGCGGGCGCCATCCGTTGCGTCGCCGCGCGCATGCGGTTCAGCGCATCGCCAAACTCCGGCGTATAGACCCACACGATGCGATCGGGCCGGAAGGCCCGCGCCGCCACCAGATTCGGGATGCACTGGCTGGACACATTCTGAATCAGAATCCGCATCGTCCCCTCCTCGCCGCAACGATCGCGGCCATTTTGGCGCAACGCGCCGCATACGGGCAAGAAACAAAACCGCAGAGGGCGCAGAGAGCACAGAGGGAAGAGGAGAAATCATTGCAGGTCGGG
>CAYVBG010000125.1:0-5705 GCA_964449205.1 uncultured Zetaproteobacteria bacterium
GACCAGGATGCTCGACGCATCCAAATAGGCCGGGAACCACGCGTGCGCTTGCGCGAAGTGGCCGCCTTGGTCGGCGGCCGCATTGAACACGCCGACGAAGAGGCCGAGATCCGCGGAGTCCGGACATTGGACGACGCAGGGCCGGAGGATGCGTCCTTTCTGGCCAACCGGCGCTACCGCGAGGCATTCGAGCGCTCCCGCGCGGGCGTGATCCTGTTGGACGAGCGCGCCTTTCCGGATGCCGGGCGCCCGGTGATTCGCTGCCGTGATCCCTACTTGGCCTTCGCCCTGTTGCAACGTCATTTTTATCCCGATTCCCCTGGTTGCGGCAGGCGGCATCCTTCCGCATCCATCGACGCCAGCGCCGAGCTGGGCGATGGTGTGGATGTCGGCGCGCAAGCGGTGATTGGCGCGCGGGTGAGGGTAGGCGCGGGCACGCGCATTGACGCCGGGTGTGTCGTCGAGGATGGCGCGGTGATTGGCGAGAACTGCCATTTGCGTGCCCGATCGTTTGTGGCCGCGCATTGTGTGTTGGGAGACCGGGTGATTCTCCAGCCGGGCGCGATTGTCGGTTCCGACGGCTTTGGCTATGCGTGGAGCGGTCGCGAGCACCTGAAGATTCCCCAGGTGGGTCGGGTGGTGATCGGGGATGATGTGGAGATCGGCGCCGGGACCTGCATCGATCGGGGGGCCATTGGCGACACGGTGATCGAGCGCGGTGTCAAGCTGGACAATCTGGTGCAGATCGCGCACAACGTGCGCGTGGGGGCGTTCAGCGTGATGGCGAGTCAGGTCGGCGTGTCCGGCTCCACGCGCATCGGCCACGGTTGCCAGCTTGGCGGGCAGGTGGGGGTGGCCGGACATCTGAATATTGGCGACGGGTGCCGCATTGCGGCCAAGAGCGGCGTGGCCAGCGATCTGGAGGCCGGCGGCGTGTATGCGGGTATTCCGGCCATGCCGCATCGGGTATGGCTGAAGCTGTCGGCTCTGTTGCCGCGCCTGCCGGGGCTTTGGAAGCGGTTGGGGGCGGGCGGTCGCGTTTGAGGCGAGACTTTCCGGGGCGTGTGTGAACTGCATCGAGCGAGGTGAACATGGCTGAGGCGCTGAACATCGACGACATCATGGCGTTGCTGCCGCATCGCTATCCCTTTCTGATGGTGGATCGGGTGCTGGAGTTCGAACAGGACAAATCCATTCGCGCCATCAAGAACATCACCTACAACGAGCCCCAGTTCGCGGGGCATTTTCCGGGCCATCCGGTGATGCCCGGTGTGTTGCTGGTGGAGGCGATGGCGCAGGTGGGCGGTTTGCTGGCATTTCAGTCCATTCCCAGAGATCGGGAATACCTGGTGTATTTCACCGGCATCGACGGCGTGCGGTTTCGGCGGCCGGTGCGTCCCGGCGATCAGGTGCTGTTCGAGTTGACGCTGTTGCGGCGGCGCGGTCTGATGTGGAAGTTTCACGGCGAGGCCCGCGTGGATGGCGAGCTGGTCTGCGAGGGCGATTTGATGGCCACCCTGATGCCGCGCGACGAGGTGGAGACATGATTCATCCCACGGCCGTGGTGGCTGAAGGCGCAAGGATTCATCCCGATGCCCGCATCGGCCCGTATTGCGTGGTGGGCGGGCATGTGAGCATCGGCGAGGGTACGGAGCTGATGTCCCATGTGGTGGTCGGCGGACGGACTGCCATCGGGCGGAACAACCGGCTGTTTCCGTTTGCGGCTGTCGGTGGCGAGCCGCAGGATTTGAAATATCACGGTGAGCCTTCGGAAGTGGTCATCGGCGATGGCAATACCATACGCGAGAATGTCACTATCAACACCGGCACCGAGGGTGGCGGCATGGTGACCCGTATCGGCGATGACAATCTGCTGATGGCTTATGTGCATGTCGCGCATGATTGCCGGATTGGCAACGGGACGGTGCTGGCCAACTGCGCCACGCTGGCCGGGCACATTGAGATCGACGATGGCGTGATTGTCGGCGGGCTGTCGGCCATTCATCAGTTCGTGCGCATCGGCCGGTATGTGATGATCGGCGGTATGTGCGGCATCAACAAGGATGTGCCGCCGTTCTGTCTGGTGTCCGGCGGCTATCGCGCCGAGCTGACCGGCCTGAACCTGGTGGGGCTGAAGCGCCGGGGTTTCTCGATGGAGGATGTGCGCCTTCTCAAGCAGGTGTATCGTGTGTTGCTCCAGGGCGGCGGCGAATCCCTGGCATCGCGCATCGAGCAGGCGCGGGCCGTGGCCGGCGAGCATGCCGCGGCAAGGGAAATGGTGGATTTCGTGGCCGGCGCCCGACGCGGGCTGGTGATGCACAAGCGCGATGGCGGATGACGCGACCGCTCCGCCGTCCAGACTGGGGCTGGTGGCGGGATATGGCGCCTTTCCACTGGAGCTGGCGGCGAGTCTGAAGCGGCAGGGCGTGGAATTGCATGTCGTCGCGGCCCGCGAGGAAACCTCTCCTGAAATCGAACGGCATGCCGATACGGTCTGTTGGCTGCATGTGGGGAAGCTGGGCGGCATGATTCGCGCCTTCCAGTCTGCGGGCGTGAAAGCGGTCGTATTCGCCGGGAAGGTGCGCAAGCTGCATCTGTTTCGCAACTTCAGGCCCGATCTTGTGGCCATCCGCACCCTGGCGCGCTTGCCGGACCGCAGGGATGACACATTGATGCTGGCCATTGTCGAGGAGCTGGCTCGCGCCGGCATCGAGGTGCTGTCGCAAACACGGTATGCCGGTGATCTGCTGGCGGGCGAGGGTGTGTTGTTTGGCCCGCCGCCGGGCCGTGCGGCGTTTCGCGACATGGACTTCGGTTATCTTCAGGCCCGCGGCGTGGCGGCGCTGGATATCGGCCAGACGGTGGTGGTGCAGGATGGTGCGGTGCTGGCCGTGGAGGCCATCGAGGGCACGGATGAGGCCATCGCCCGAGGCGGATCGCTGGGCAACGGCAAGGCGTGCGTGGTCAAGGTGGCCAAGCCGAATCAGGATCTGCGTTTCGACGTGCCGGCCATTGGTGCCGGCACGATTGAGGTCATGCATGCCGCTGGCTGCCGGACGCTGGCCGTGGAGGCCGGCAAGACGCTGATTCTGGAACGGGATCGCGTGGCGGAGCTGGCGCGGCGGCATGGTGTCTCGGTGTTTGGGCTGAAGGGCGTCTGAGCGACGGCATGCGCGTTTGGGTCAGCGCCGGCGAAACGTCGGGCGACATGCACGCGGCCGCAGTCGTTCGCGCCTTGGCCGGGATGGCGGGCGACGTGGAGATCTCCGGCATTGCCGGCCCGGCCATGAGGGCTGCGGGCTGCCTGCCCGTGGCGGACATGGCCGATCTGAACGTCATGGGCCTGACCGATGTGATTCGCGCACTGCCGCGCATTCGCGCGGTGCGGGCGCGGGTGCTGGAACATGTGCGCTTGTTTCGGCCCGATGTGGCCATTCTGGTGGATTTTCCCGGGTTTCACATGGATATCGGTGCGCGCCTGCGGCGCATGGGCGTGCCGGTGTTGCAATACATTGCGCCCAAGCTGTGGGCTTGGGGCGCCTGGCGCGCCAGGCGTCTGGCCCGCGCGCAGGACGCGCTGGCTTGCATCCTGCCGTTTGA
The DNA here is from genome assembly GCA_964449205.1 of uncultured Zetaproteobacteria bacterium. Taxonomy (GTDB): domain Bacteria; phylum Pseudomonadota; class Zetaproteobacteria; order Mariprofundales; family Mariprofundaceae; genus JALVTX01. The sequence goes on from CAYVBG010000125.1 coordinate 3,601, forward strand.
GCCTGCGTGGTTTGCGGCCCGCGGGATCGAAGCACGTTATGTGGGCAATCCCAGCGCGTTCGCCTGCGGGGGCGGATGGAGCGGCGAGGATTTGCGCCGGCGCCTGGGGGTGCCGGACGACGCGCCATTGCTGGGCTTGTTGCCGGGCAGCCGCGCATCGGAGGTTGCCCGTCATGCGCCGTTGCTGGCGAATGCATGGCGCCGCATTCGACAACAGCGCCCGGACGCGCGGGCGGTCGTGCCGAGGGCGCCGGGCGCCGATGCCGCATGGCTGAAGCCGCTGGAAGAGGCAGGTGCGTTGTTTGTCGATCGTATGGCAGATGGATTCGCCCTGCGCGTGGATGCCGCGGTTGCCGTTTCCGGCACGGCCACGTTGGAGTTGGCCCTGTGGGATGTGCCCACGGTGTTGGTGTATCGGGGTTCGCCGGCGACCGTGCTGGCCGGCCGGATGCTGGTTCGCACCCCGTATATCGGGCTGGCCAACATCCTGCTGGATACGGCGGCAATGCCGGAGCTGATTCAGCGGGAGGCGAGCGTGGAGCAGGTGGCGGAGGAGGCGCTGGCTGTGCTTGAGGGAGGGGAAGCGGCCCGCGCGCAGCGGCGGCATTTTGAGCGGTTGCGTTCGTTGCTGGGCGTTTCCGATCCGGCCCGCGAGGTGGCCCGCATGGCCATCAGGCTTTGCGACGGGCACGAAAGAACCGCTTGAGCATCTCGCCGCATTCGTCGGCCAGTACGCCTTGAGTGATGCGCGGGCGGTGGTTCAGGCGCGGGTCGGAGAGCATGCGGTAGAGCGATATCACCGCCCCGGCCTTCGGATCGCGGGCGCCAAAGACCACGCGGGCCAGCCGCGCCTGCACGATGGCGCCGGCACACATCGCGCAGGGCTCCAGCGTGACATACAGCGCGGCGTCCGGCAGCCGGTAGTTCGCCACCGTTTTCGCGGCTTCGCGGATGACGCATATTTCGGCATGGGCGGTCGGATCGTGTCGGGAAACGGGCGCATTGTGCGCCGCCAGTGTCTGGCCGTCCGGCAGTTGCAGCACTGCGCCGACGGGCACTTCGCCCCGCAGCTCGGCCAGTCGCGCCTGCTCCAGCGCCAGACGCATGAGGCGCAGGTCCGGTTCGGATGGTGGTGTGGTCATGTCGTGGTGTTGTTCAGCCGCGGGTCCAGCACGTCGCGCAGTCCCTCGCCCAACAGGTTGTAGCCCAGCACCGTGATCAGGATGGCCAGTCCCGGATAGAGCGACAGCCACCAGGCAATCTGGATGTTGTCCTTGCCTTCGGTGAGGATGTTGCCCCATGAGGCGTCTGGCGGCTGCACGCCGAGCCCCAGAAACGACAATCCGGACTCCATCAGCACGGCCCCGGCCACGCCCAACACGGCCGAGACCAGCACCGGCCCCATCGCATTGGGCAGCAGATGCCGCATCATCATCGCCGTGGCGGAGACTCCCAGGCTTTCGGCCGCCAGCACGAACTCGCGGCGGCGCAGCGACAGGAACTCCGCCCGCACCAGGCGGGCCACGCCCATCCACGAGGTCAGGCCGATGACCATCATGATGTTCCAGATCGAGGGCTCCAGAAAGGCGATCACGGCCAGAATCAGAAAAAAGGTGGGAAAGCAGAGCATCATGTCGGTGGCGCGCATGATCACGGCGTCCATCCGGCCGCCGTGGTGGCCGGCCAGCGCGCCCAAGACCACGCCGATGGCGATGGAAATACCGACAGCCACGAATCCGACCGAGAGCGACACGCGCGCGCCGAACAACATGCGTGAGAACACGTCGCGCCCCAGCGTATCGGTGCCGCACCAGTGCTCGGAAGATGGCGGCAGAAGAATGGCATGCACATCGATGGCGGCCGGGTCGTAGGGCGCCAGCCATGGTGCAAACAGCGCCAACAGGGAGACGGTTCCGACAATGAGGGCGCCGATCGCCATCAATGGTCGCCGCCGCATCCAGCCTGGGGCTGTCATGCCTGCCCTCCTCCGTGACGGATGCGTGGATCGGCCCAGGCATAGGCCAGATCGGCCAGCAGGTTGCCCAGCAGCGTCAGCACCGCGCCGATGACCGTGATGCCCATGACCAGCGGGTAATCGCGCGCCA
>CAYVBG010000126.1:0-5637 GCA_964449205.1 uncultured Zetaproteobacteria bacterium
ATGCACAGTCCACCCGGTGCGGTAGCCCTTCAGCCCTGAGAAGGCAAAACACTCCGCCACGATCCCTTGACCGGAGAAGGCCGCATCGCCGTGCAGCAACAGCCCCATCACCTTGTCGCGCTCGCGATCGCCGCGTTGGGTCTGCTTGGCGCGGGCACGGCCCAGCACCACGGGATCAACCGCCTCCAGATGCGAAGGATTGGGCGAAAGCGACAGATGAACCCTGCGCCCGTCGAACTCGCGATCGGCCGAGGTGCCAAGATGGTATTTGACGTCTCCGGACCCTTCCACGTCATCCGGATGGGCCGCTCCGCCATGGAATTCATGGAATATGGCGCGATAGGGCTTGCGCATCAGGTTGGCGAGCACGTTGAGCCGCCCGCGATGCGGCATGCCAATAGTGATTTCTTCGACATCGAGCTGGCTCGCCCGTTTGACGAGCCCTTCAAGGGCCGGAATCATCGCTTCCGCGCCTTCCAGCCCGAAACGCTTGGTGCCGGTGTATTTGCGCCCCAGGAAGCGCTCGAACTCCTGCGCTTCGATCAGCCGCCGCAGAATGGCGCGCTTGCCCTCTAGGGTGAATTGAATTTCCTTGTCCCGCCCCTCGATGCGACGTTGCACCCAGGCTTTCTCGTCGGGTTCATTGATGTGCATGAACTCGACGCCGATGTGCTGGCAGTAGGTGCGATGCAGGATGGCGAGGATCTCGCGCATCGTCGCGGTCTCAAGACCGAGGACATGATCGATGAAAATCGGCCGGTCCATGTCCTCGGGGCCGAAACCGTAGGTCTCGGGATCGAGCTCAGGGTGGTAGCGCTTCTCCTGCAGCTTGAGAGGATCGAGATCCGCGAGCAGGTGACCACGCACCCGGTAGGCGCGAATGAGCATGAGTGCACGAATCGAGTCGAGCGTAGCCGCGCGAACCTCATCCTCACTGAGCGCGCTGATATCCTGCTTCGGCTTTTCTTCGGGGATGAGACGGGTGGGATCGAGCCCGGCTGTCAGATCGTCCTCGTCTGCAAGCGGCCAGCCCCGCCGCGCCCATGAAGGGCCGGAAAGCGCCGCTGCGACATCGCCTTCCAGACGGGCGAAATAGGCCCGCCAACTGGGATCGATACTGTCCGGCGCCTCTCGATAGCGCCGATAGAGATCCTCGATGAAAGCGGGGCTTGCATGCGCGATCACCGCATCGGGATCAAGAGGCTTGAGATCGTCCATGGCCGCTCATCCTTCGCGTTCCTGCCTGTCTGCGGCCGCTTCGATCCAGCGACTAGGCGGTCAGCGTTCCCTGAAGATGTGCCACTAGCGTGCGCCCGATCATGGCCGGCGATTCCGCGATCACCGCGCCGGCCGAACGCAGAGCCTCGATCTTGCTTTCGGCCGTGCCTTGACCGCCCGAGACGATGGCGCCGGCATGCCCCATTCGCCGACCGGGCGGGGCCGTGCGTCCCGCGATAAAAGCCACCACGGGTTTTTTGCGCTTCTCGGATTTCAGGAAGGCCGCCGCCTCCTCTTCTGCGGTGCCGCCGATCTCGCCGATCAGAATGATACTCTCGGTTTCATCATCGGCCAGGAACATCTCCAGCACATCGACGAAATTCGTACCGTTGACGGGATCGCCGCCGATCCCCACACAAGTGGACTGCCCGAGCCCGGCCGCTGTCGTCTGCGCAACGGCCTCGTAGGTGAGCGTGCCCGAACGCGAGACGATGCCCACCGAGCCTCGACGGTGGATATGGCCCGGCATGATGCCGATCTTGCAGGCATCGGGCGTGATGACGCCGGGGCAGTTCGGCCCAATCAGCACCGGCGCGTCCGCCATGTCCCGCAACGCCGCCTTCACGCGCAGCATGTCCAGCACCGGAATGCCCTCGGTGATGCACACGATGAGCCGCAACCCGGCGCGCGCCGCCTCCAGAATCGCATCGGCGGCGAAGCGCGGCGGCACATAGATCACGCTCGCCACAGCACCCGTCTCCCGCACCGCATCGGCCACCGAGTCGAACACCGGCCGGCCCAAGTGCACCTGTCCGCCCTTGCCGGGCGTGACACCGCCGACCAGCTTCGTGCCGTAGGCCAGCATCTGTTCGGAATGGAAGGTGCCCTGTCGGCCGGTGAAGCCCTGCACGATCACCCGGGTGTCCGCATCCACCAGCACGCTCATTTCACCGCCTCCGCCGCCGCGACCGCCAAGCTCGCCGCCTCGTCCAGATCGTGCGCCCAGCGCACATCCAAGCCCGCCTCGCGCACCAGCCTGCGGCCTTCCTCCTCGTTCGTGCCGACCAGCCGCATCACCACCGGCACGCGCATCGGGTGCGTGCGCACCGCGTCCAGCAGGCCGCGCGCAATGATGTCGCAACGCACGATGCCGCCGAAGATATTGACCAGCACCGCCTTCACATGCGCATCCGTGAACAGCAGCCGGAAGCCCTCGGCCACCGCCGCCTCGGTCACGCCGCCGCCGACATCGAGAAAGTTCGCCGGACTGCCGCCCTTGAGCTGGATGATGTCCATCGTCGCCATCGCCAGCCCCGCGCCGTTGACCATGCAGCCGATCTCGCCGTCCAGCCGGATGTAGTTCAGGCCGAAGCCTGCGGCCTCGGCCTCGCGCGGGTCTTCCTCGGCCGCATCGCGCATCGCGGCGATTTCCGGCTGGCGGAACAGGGCGTTGTCATCGAGCTGGAACTTCGCATCCAGGGCCATCCATCCCGCATCCGTCTCGGCCAGCGGATTGAGCTCGATGAGCGCCGCATCGCGCTCGACAAACAAGCGGAACAAGGCCCGCGCCAGCGGCGCGAACACCGCCGCCTCCATGCCCAGAAACGCCGCCAGCCGCGCGATCTCCGCATCGCTTGGGCCCTCCAGCGACGCAACCGGCAGCGCCAGAATCCGCTCCGGCGCTTGGGCCGCAACCTGCTCGATGTCCATGCCGCCGGCCGGGCTCGCCACAACGCTCACCGCCTCGGCCTCGCGATCCACCAACAGGCTCAAATAGCACTCGCGGCGCACATGCACGCCCGCTTCCACATACACCTTGCGCACGATGCGCCCGGCCGGGCCGGTCTGCGCCGTCACCAAGGGCTTGCCGAGCATGGCCTGTGCCGCCTGCCGCACCGCTTCCGGCGAGTGGCAGACACGCACGCCGCCCGCCTTGCCGCGCCCGCCGGCATGGATCTGCGCCTTCACCGCCCAGGTCGTTCCGCCCAGCGCGCGGGCGGCGCGCTCCGCCGCCTCCGCCGATTCGGCCGGCTCGCCGCGCGGAACCGGCACGCCGTATTCAGCGAGCAGTCGCTTGGCCTGATATTCGTGGATGTTCACCCTGCCTCCCCGATCCGCTTCGAGATTCAGCCGCGAATGATGCCCAGCGCGTCCACCTGCGCCACCAGCTGCTTCACGGCCTCCAGCGAACGCATCAGCGCCTCGCGCTCCGGCGCGATCAAATCCAGCTCGATCACGCCCTCCATGCCGCCGCCGCCCAGCTTGCACGGCACGCCCAGGAAATAGCCCTCGATGCCATACTCGCCCTCCAGCCGCGCCGCGCAGGGCAGGATGCGGTTCTGATCCTTCAGAATCGCCTCGGCCATCTCGACCACCGCCGCGCCCGGCGCGTAGAAGGCCGAGCCGGTCTTCAGCAGGCGCACGATCTCCGCCCCGCCCTGACGGGTGCGTTCGGCGATGGCATCCAGCTCGGCGGCGTCCAGCATTTCGGTGATCGGCACGCCGGCCACGGTCGAATATCGCGGCAGCGGCACCATCTGGTCGCCATGGCCGCCCAGCACGAAGGCCGTGACATCGGCGATGGACACATCCAGCGCATCGGCGATGAACGAGCGCATCCGCGCCGAATCCAGCACGCCGGCCATGCCGATGACCCGCGAACGCGGAAAGCCGGACACCTCGCGCGCGGTGTACACCATCGCATCCAGCGGATTGGTGACGATGAGCAGGATGCAGTCCGGCGACTGCTCGACGATGCGCCGCGTGACCTCGGCGACGATCTTCACATTCGTGGCCAGCAGATCGTCGCGGCTCATGCCCGGCTTGCGCGCGATGCCGGCGGTGATGATGACCAGATCGGAGTTCGCGGTGTCCGCGTAATCGTTCGTGCCGCGCACATTGGCGTTGTAGCCCAGAATCGGCGAGGCCTCGAACATGTCCAGCGCCTTGCCCTGCGGCACGCCCTCCATGATGTCGAGCAGCACGATATCCGCCAGCTCCCGCTGCGCGGCGAGAAACGCCGCCGTCGCGCCGACATGGCCCGCGCCAACCACCGTGACCTTTTTCCGCTGAAAATAGCGGGCATCGCCCCGCACCACGCCCGACCAACGCATCGCAACCTCCTTGCCGGCGCATCGTATCCGCGCCCGCCATCAACGGTAGTCTTGCCACCGGCGATTGTCTAACATGGAATGCCGCCATGCAGCCCGCCGCCGAATCCCTGCCGCCGCTCGTCCCCGCGCTCTGCCGCGCCGTCCGCGACGCAGGCGGGCGGCTCTATCTGGTCGGCGGGCCGGTGCGCGATCTGTTGCTGGGTTCGACGCCGCAGGATTTCGACCTGGAGGTTTACGGGCTGGAGGCCGATGCCCTGCGCCGCGTGGCCGCAGGGTTCGGTCGCTGCAAGGAGGTCGGGCGCGCCTTCGGCGTGCTCAAGCTCGCCGCCGGCGGCATGGAGATCGATCTGGCGCTGCCCCGGCGCGAACGCAAGACCGCCGCCGGGCACAAGGGCTTCGATATCGAGCCCGATCCCCGCATGTCGCCCGCCGAGGCCAGCCGCCGGCGGGATTTCACCATCAACGCGATGATGCTCGATCCGCTCACCGGCGAGCTGCTCGATTTTCACGGCGGCCGGCGGGATCTGGCGCGCGGCGTGCTGCGCCATGTGTCGGACGCCTTCGCCGAAGATCCGCTGCGCCCGCTCAGAGGCATGCAGTTCGCGGCGCGTTTCCGGCTTGCGCTGGCGCCGGAGACCGCCCGGCTCTGCGCCGCGCTGCGCACCGAAGCCGCCAGCCTGCCGCCGGCGCGCATCTGGCATGAATGGGAAAAATGGCTGCGCTCCGGCGCGCCGTCGTTCGGCCTGCGCGCATTGCGGGAGAGCCAATGGCTGGCGCTCTATCCCGAGCTGGCGGCGCTGCCCGGCACACCGCAGCCCCCGCGCTGGCATCCCGAGGGCGATGTCTGGACGCATACGCTGCTTTGCGTGGATCAGGGCGCGCGCATCGCCGGCGAACGGGGGCTGGCGCCGCAGCGGCGCATCGCGCTCGTCGCCGCCTGCCTCTGCCACGATCTGGGCAAGCCGCCGACAACCACCGCGGACGACGGGCGCATCCGCTCCCCGGGGCATGCCCAGGCGGGCGTGCCGCTCGCGCAGGCCTGGCTTGCGCATATCCATGCGCCGAAATGGCTGCGGGAGATCACGCCGCCGCTGGTCGCCGAACACCTGTGCCACATGCATGGCCCGCCCACGCCGCGCGCGGTGCGGCGGCTGGCTGCGCGGCTTGCGCCGGCGGATATCGGGCTTTGGGAGATGCTGGTCGAGGCGGACGCATCGGCGCGCCACCCCGCGCCCGCCTCGCGCCCCGGCCTGCCGTGGCTGGAGCTGGCCCGGGCGCAGCAGTCCGAGCATCGCCCCCCCGAACG
>CAYVBG010000127.1:0-5539 GCA_964449205.1 uncultured Zetaproteobacteria bacterium
GTCCTACCTTGAAAAAATATTGCAGGTCGACAAACTGTCATCACAGAAAAGCAACCGCCTTGCGATACCAGAACGCGGCCTTGTGCATGTCCAGCGGCAGACCCTTGCCTTCCTGGCGCATGGCGCCCAAATGCACCATCGCCGCCGCGTCGCCAGCCGCAGCCGCCCGCCGGAACCACTCCGCCGCGCGCGCCGGATCGCGCCCGACGCCATGCCCGCCGGAATACAGAATGCCAAGGTTGTACATCGCGTCCACATTGCCGGCCTTCGCCGCTTTCCGATACCAGGCCGCGGCCTCCCGCGGGTTTTCTCCCACGCCTTGCCCCACATCGTACATCATGCCCAGAAACATGGCCGCCCGCGTATTGCCATGCCGTTCGGCCCGGCGCATCCAGCGCTGGCCGGCTTCGCCATCCATTTCGATGCGCACACCCCGAACATGCAGCATGCCGAGGTTGAATTCGGCCTTGGCGTCGCCAGCCTGGGCCGCCTGCTTCAGCCAGCGCATCATCCGGGCAATGTCCCGCTTCACGCCAAATCCCTGGCCATAATACACGCCCAGATTGTTCATGGCCGGCGTCAGCCCGGCCTTCGCGGCATCCTTCATCAATGCGAACGCCTGCCTGGCATTGGCCGCCACCCCCATGCCCCGGGCATGCAACAGCGCCAGATTGAACCGCGCCCGCACATCCCCGGCTCCGGCGGCTTTTGTTGTCCAGAACAGCGCCTGCTCCGCATTCACCGGCACGCCACGTCCCAACGCATAGAGCGCGCCAATCGCGGTTTGCGCCCGCACATCGCCATCCCTGGCCGCGGCCAAAAACCAGCGCGCGCCCGCCGCATCGTCACGCGCCACCCCAATGCCGTTCACATACTGGATGGCCAGCTCATAGCGGGCCTCCCGGCGTCCCGCCCGCGCCGCCATCGCAAACCAGTGCGCGGCCTTCGCATCATCGCGCACCGCGCCCACACCCCGCCGATACATCGTGCCCAGCACATATTGCGCATCGGCCTCACCCGTGTTCGCACGCGAACGCAACCGCTGCACCAGATTGGCCAGAAAGTCGCGCGCATCCACATAGCCCTTTCTGACGGCCCGTGCCGCCCAGCGCACGGCCTCCATGTCATCACGCGCCACACCGCGCCCTTCCCGATACAAAATCGCCAGTCGCAACTGCGCGCGCGCCATGCCCTGTTCCGCCGCCTGCCGATACCAGCGCGCCGCCTGCACCGGATCACGCGCCACGCCGCGCCCATGCTCATACAGAAATCCCAGTTGAAACTGCGCCTCGGCCACACCCTGCCCCGCCGCCTGCCGATACCAGCGCGCCGCTTGCGGCAGACTCCGATCCACCCCCTGCCCCTGGAGATACATGCGCGCCAACATCAGCTGGGCCCTGGCATTGCCTTCCTTCGCTGCCTCGGCGAACCATCGGGCCGCATCGCTGTATTCATGCGCCTTCCAGGCCGCCAGCCCCTTGTCCAGCGCCTTGCCGCCGCCCACGTATTGCGGCGAGGAAATGAAATAGAAGATCGCGACCGCGCCGACGAGCACGAACACAAACACGCCGATGAGCAATCGAATCAACCGCATTCAGCCCTCCTCCGAGGCTCCACCATCCTGCAACCCAAGCGATGCCAGCACGTCCGCCACACCGTTCACCACCGATGCCGGCATGGCGATGGGGCGCCCCCATTCGCGATCGCTCTCGCCGGGCCACTTGTTCGTCGCATCGATGCCGACCTTCGAGCCCAAGCCGGCGACAGGCGACGCGAAATCAAGATAATCGATGGGCGTGCGATCGACCAGCGTGAAATCGCGCACCGGATCGCAGCGGGTGGAGATGGCCCATATCACCTCCTTCCAGTCGCGAACATCCACGTCGTCATCCACCACGATGATGAACTTGGTGTACATGAACTGCCGCAAATACGACCAGACACCGAACATCACCCGCCTGGCATGTCCGGGATAACCCTTGCGGATGGCCACCACTGCGACCCGATACGAACACCCCTCCATCGGCAGCCAGAAATCCACGATTTCCGGAAACTGTTTGCGCAAAATGGGCACGAACACCTCGTTGAGCGCCACCCCCAGCACCGCCGGCTCGTCTGGCGGCTTGCCGGTGTGGGTGGAGTGGTAGATGGCATCCTCGCGCATGCTCATGCGCTCCACCGTGAACACCGGGAACCGCTCCACCTCGTTGTAATAGCCGGTGTGATCGCCAAACGGCCCCTCGTCGGCATATTCATCCAGCGACACATGGCCCTCAAGCACGATCTCGGCACTGGCCGGCGCCATCAGCGGCACGCTCTCGCAGGCCGCAAGCACGGTGCGGGCGCCGCGCAGCAATCCCGCGAACTGATATTCGGAGAGCGTGTCCGGCACCGGCGTGACCGCCGCCAGAATGGTGGCCGGATCGGCGCCGATGACCACCGCGCAGGGAAACCGCCGCTCGCCGGCGAGCTTCGCCTCGCGATGATCCTGCGCACCGCCCCGATGCTTCAGCCAGCGCATGATGAGCTTGTTGCGACCGATGACCTGCTGCCGGTACACGCCCAGATTGTGCCGATCCTTGCCCGGCCCCTTGGTGACGACCAGCCCCCAGGTGATCAACGGCCCCGCATCCTCCGGCCAGCAGGTTTGCACCGGCAGCATGCCGAGATCCACATCTTCGCCTGTCCACACATGCCGCCGCCAGGGCGCCTGCCGCACCACCTTCGGGCCCATGTGCAGCACCTTCTTCAGCACCGGCCACTGCCGGAATGCGTCGCGGACGCCTCCCGGCGGTTCCGGCGATTTCAAATGCGCCAGCAGCTCGCCCACCTCGCGCAACTCGCTCACAGACTCGCGCCCGAGCGCCAGCGCAATGCGCTCCGGCGCCCCAAACAGATTGGCCAGCAGCGGCATGTCGCTGCCCCGCACATGCTCGAACAACAGCGCCGGACCGCCGGCGCGCAACACACGGTCGGCCACGGCGGTCACCTCCAAATGCGGATCGATTTCACGCCCGACGCGCGCCAGCCAGCCGCGCCGCTCCAGCTCGGCCAAAAAGGCGCGCAAATCGGGGAAACTCATGCGGAGGCGGCCTCCTCGATGTCAAACACCGTATCCAGCTTGGCCAGCTCGAAGATGTCGCGCACGTTGTCGGAAAGCCCCGACAGCACGAAGCGCCGGCCCTGCTCCTTGCGGCTCCATTGCAACCCCTCCACCAGCACCGCGATGCCGGCGGAATCAATGAACTCCACGCCCCGCATGTCCACGCGCACCTCATCCGGCGCTTCCGCCAGCAAGGCCTTCAGCCGATTGCGCAGCTCCATCGCGGTATGGATGTTCATCACCCCGGACAACCGCAGGGTGACACACGCGTTGTCACGGCGCTCCTCGATTTCAAGTTTCATGCATGACTCCCGTTGATTCCTTCAGATGTTTGACCAGCACCCAGCGATTGCCGTCCGCCAGCCGCTCGTGCCGCACCTCGTCCATGATGGCCCGAATCAGGCGCAACCCCAAACCGCCGGCGCGCGGCGCGTCGTCATCCTCCACATCGCGAACCTGCCACACGCCCGGATCATCCAGCGGCGGCGCATGATCGCGCAGTTCGAAACGCAATGCCGCGCCATCGAAGCTCGCCATCATCTCGATGCGCCCCTCGCGGCCCCGGTAGCCGTGGCGCCCGATGTTGGCAAACAGCTCATCCACCGCCAGCGCCATGCGATTGATCTCGCGCTCGCTCAATCCCGCCCGGCGACTCACCACCTCCACCGCCGACACCAGCACATGCACACAATCGCAACCGCTGTTCAACGTGCAGGCAAGACTGCTGGCGCGCACGCCGGAATCAAGCGCCGACTTCACCGCGTACTCCCTGTCGAGCCACCCTTGCCCCGATCCGTCGCACCGCCGTGCCCGACCTGTTCCCGATGTTTCCGCACAGCGTTCGTGACCTCCCGCAGTCGCGCACGCCAGCGCCGGGCCGCCTCCGCATTCCCCATCTGCCCGGCGCGCATCGCCAGCAGACGCAGGGCATCCCGCTGTCCGCGCATATCCTCCAGCGCCTGGTAAATGAGCCAGGCCCGGCGCGCCTGACGCAAGCTGTGGGTCGGCTCGACGGATGCCCGCGCATCGAGCAACAACGCATGGGCGATCAGCCGGGGCGCGCCCACCTTCTGAAACAGGCCGATGGCGGCCCGCGCATGACGCGACGCCTGACGGCCGCGACCGGCCGCGAGCGCCAGCCTAGCCAACCCCAGCCGCGCCTCGCCACGATACCGCAACCCCGCGCGCGCCCGGCCCGCCTGGTGAAGCGCACGCGCATATTCCTCGATCGCTGTATCCATGTCGCCGTGGCGCTCGGCCAGACGCCCGGCCGCCAGATGCACATCAGCCGGCAGGCCGGCCGGCAATTTCCCCGCTCGCCAGTCATCGGCGCCCGGCAACAGGGCCAGCGCCAGCCGCGACCGCAAGGCATGGGCCGCATCGCCGACCTCCAGCGCCAGCTCCCTGGCCTGGCGGAAATCCCCGGCCGCCTCGCCGTTGTTGCCCATCGCCGCGTGCGCCGCGCCCAGATTGTACCATGCACGCGCGGCCAGGCGCACATCGGCCGTCAGCCGGGCGGCCTTCAATGCGCGGGCAAACATGCCCGCCGCGTAGTCCCAGCGTTCCCGCCGCATCGCCTCCAGTCCGGCGTCGGTCAACACCCGGGCCTGACGCGCATAAGGATTCTCCACCGTCTCTTTCACCGCTTGCCGCGCCGCGCAGCCCGTCGCCAACAGCACCAACACCGCCGCAATCCACGGTCGCCATGCGCCGGGACGGATCATGGCCGCGAATCCACCGGCGGAGGCGCCACCGCATCGCCGGCCGGTTGCTGCGGCGCAGCACCGCCAAAGAGCCAGGAACCGCGCAGTCCCTGAAGCAGCCGCTGCATTTCGGCGATGGCATCGCGCGATTCACGTGCCAGTCCCGGCAACTCCGGGGTGATTTCCTCCATGTCCGCGGCGATGCGAGCCAGGGATTTCGACACTTGATCCAGCCGCGCCAGCAACCGGTTTACCTGTGTCAGTGTTTCCGGCCCCTGCTGGCCCATCTGGCGGGCCAGGGGCTCGATATCCTTCAAAATCGCCGCCGTGCGCCGCAGCGAATCGGCCAGGTGCCGGGGCGTCTCGTGACGGTTCATCTGCCCGGCCAGCCGGGCGGTCTCGCCGGCCGCCTGCTCCAATGCCGTCATCGTTTTCTGCAAGGCGCCCTTCTCGACCCCCGCCGTGACCCGGCGCAGGTTCGCCGTGGCCTGGCGCATGTCCCCATCCGGATCGTTGAGCCATCGAGCCAGCTTCACCAGCTCGCGCAGCAGGGTATCGGCGTTGGTCACGGCCGGTTTCAGGTCGAGCAACAATTGATCCAGCGTCGCCTCCGTCTGATAGGCCACCTCGGCGCCGGCCCGAAGCACCGGCGCGTCCGGCTTGCCGGACGTGATTTCCACCGTCTCATGACCGATAAACCCCTCCTTGACCAGCCGCACCACGGCCCCCTGAT
>CAYVBG010000128.1:0-5538 GCA_964449205.1 uncultured Zetaproteobacteria bacterium
AATCTTCCCGAGCGTGTCGATGTATGAGGTCAAGGAGATGGTGTTCCATCGCCGGCATGCGAGTTCCCGGGCGGAGATGCAGGATCTGAACAAGGTGAAGGACGAAATGATCAAGACCGAGGAGGGGCTGCATCATGGCGCGTAGACGAAAGAAGCATCTGCTCTTCGCCACCTACGACGATTTCGACAAGGCGCGCGAGGTGGTGGGCGAGCTCAAGGTGCTCGACCTGAAGGAAATGGCGGTGGAGAATATTGAGCTGTATTCACCGATCGAGCATCCGGAGGTGGAGGAAATCCTGGGCGACATCGACAAGCCGATCCAACGGTTCACGTTTTTCGGCGCGCTGTTGGGGGCCTTGGGGGCGTTTCTGCTGGTGGCCGCGGTGGCGCAGGCCATGTTCACCGTGCAGCCGCAGGGTGGCAAGCCGGTGATTCCGTTGCCGCCGGACATCGTGATCACCTACGAGGGTACGATTCTGATTGGCGTGTTGAGCACCGTGCTGGCGTTCCTGATTTATGCCCGCTTGCCGAAAAGTCTGAGCAAGCATTACAGCGAGAAGGTCAGTGAAGACCAGATCGGCATCGAGGTGCAGATGCAACCCGCAAACAAGGACAAGGTGCGCGCGGTTCTGGAGAAGTGCGGCGCCATCGAAATCAGGGAAGTGGAACTATGAAAAGGATTCTTCTGACGATCTGCATTCTGGCCGTGCCGACCGCCGCGCTGGCGTGGCCATGGTCGCGGGATTTGATGAACCAGCCGTCTATCAAGCCGCAGGAGCCGCCAATCAACACCTATCCGAAGAACTCGGTTCCGGTGGGTGGCCCGTGGACGAAGGTGGCGGATCGGGATGCGGCGGATCAGCTGAAAAACCCGGTGCCGGCCACGCGCCGGTCCATTCTGCACGGGCAGGCGCTGTTCCGCATCTATTGCCTGCCTTGCCATGGCACGAACGGCAAGGGCGACGGGCCGGTGGGCAAGATCTTCGAGGCGGAGCCGGCCGATCTGACCTCGGACTATGTGAAGAATGATCTGTCCGACGGCTGGATTTGGGGCACCATCACCTTTGGCAGCTATATCATGCCTCGCTACGGCTATGATATGTCGCCTGAGGAGCGCTGGGATGTGGTGAACTACATCCGCCATGTGCTGCAGAAGGAAATGAAGGCGAAAAGCAAGGAACAGCGGGCCAAGGAAGTGCTGTCCGAGGTCAACGTCAAGGGAGGTGCCAAGCAATGACCATGTCGCAAGCCAATTGGGCCGTGTTGATGGACAACTATCTGTTCACGCTTTATATCCCGCTGGCGGCCGCATTCTGGTGTTCGGTGCTGCATCTGGTGAATGGCAAGTGGCGCTACGAGGTGCGGTTTCTGATGGCCTCGGCGCGCGCGTTGTTCCCGCTGGGCTTTGTGCTGTTGCTGGTGATCCTGTTTGCGGGCGGCGAGGAGGCGTTCCCGTGGATGGGAGGAGAGACGATGGGTGAGCCGTTGAACGGCTGGCACGATCGCACCTTCTTTGTCGTGCGCGAGATTGTGTTGTATCTTCTGGTGTGGGGTTTCTGCCTGCACTTCTTCCGCTTGCAGCGCAAGGAGTTTCCGCACGCCGATCCGGCCGATCGGCGCCGCTTCCGCAACGTGGCGCTGTTGGTGCCGTTCGTGTATTGCATCTATGGCACGATTGTCGCGTGGGACTTTGAAATGACCCAGTGGCCGCGGTGGTGGAGCCCGCTGTATGGCCCGTATCATTTCGAGAGCATGATGCGCGCGTTTCTGGCCTTCTTTATCGTGTCGTTGTTTGTGTTGCGGATGCGTGACTCGCTGAAGCGCCGCATCAACGACTATGTGTTCAACTATTGCGCGCAGATCATGCTGGCGCTGACCATCATCTGGACCTACGCCTTCTTCGCGCAGTATCTGGTGATGTGGTATGGCGATCTGCCCGAGGAGATTGAGCGTTATCACAAGATGATGGACGGCCCGAACTGGTATCTGTTCTGGGGATTCTTCCTGCTCAACTCGTTCGTGCCGTTTTTGATGTTGATCTTCAAGGCCATGCGGCATTCCCCGGCGTTGATGCTGTTCCCGTCCGTGAGCATCCTCATCGGCACGTTTGTCGAGCGCTACATGTGGATCATCAGCCCGCATGCCGATGATATCGATCACGCGCCGTTCTTTTCATCGTGGGTGGATGTGGCCATTACGTTGACTGTGTTCGGTCTGGGGTGCCTGCTCTGGGATCGGCAGATGAAGAAGGATGGCCTGTATTACGAAGGCGAGGAGGAAACGCAGGCGGAGGGCGCGGCGGCCTGACTTCCGCGTTGTCCGATTGTTGAACTCCTCGGCAAACCGCCGGTCGGATGGCCGGCGGTTTTTCGTGCGACCGGACGTGGCGTGCGATGATGCGAATGGTTGTGGCGGTTCATCCCTTCGCGGCAGGCGGCCGGGCGGCGAGCTCGATTCCGCTTTTGAATGCTCGATGTTGTTCAGCGGGATGGATCGTTGGATTCGGACGCCGCAGGCTGTTGGCCGCGGGTGCGCTTCAGGAAGCCTTGCAGCAACAGTGTCAGTTCGAAGAGCAACCACATGGGCAGCGCCAGCATGATCTGGGTCACCACGTCGGGGGGCGTCAGAATGGCCGCGGCGACAAACACAATCAGCACGACATAGCCGCGATTGGCGGCCAGCCGTTCACGGGTCAAGGCGCCGAAATGCATCAGCAGCAGCAAGCCCAAGGGCATTTCGAAGGCCACGCCAAAGGCGAACAGCATGCGGATGAACAGGGTCAGCGATTCTTTCAGCGATGGCATGGCCGCGACATGGTCGGAGGCGAAGCCGAAGAAGAATTTGAATGCAAACGGAAACACACCGTAGTAGGCGAAGGCCGCGCCGCCATAGAACAATGCACCGCCCAACAGCAGCATTGGCGTGAACACGCGTTTTTCATGCGCATACAGGCCCGGCACGATGAAAGCCCAAAGCTCGGCCAGCAGCCAGGGGAAGGTGAGGGCGAAGGCCGAAAACATGGACAAGCGCAGATAGGTGAAGAATGCTTCGTGCGGCGCGATGAACACCATGGTGGGATGGGTGCCGAGCGCCGAGCGCAGCGGCGCGGACAGGAAACCGAACAACGCATCGGCCTGCCAGAAACAGAGCGCGAAGGCGACAAAGAGAACCAGCAGCCAGCGCAACAAGCGGTTGCGCAGTTCAAGAAGGTGTGAGATCAAGGCTTGTCGGAGCGGGTTCGGGCGTTGTCGTCCCCGATGGGTTCAAGGTCGGTGATGTCCCGTTCCATCTCATGGAGCTTGCCACGGATGTCGGTCACTTCCCGCTCCACTGGTTCGCGAATCTGTTGCTGGATGTTGCGCCATTGCTGCGTGGCGTAGCCGACCACACGGCCGATGGTTTGTGCTGCTTGCGGCAGGCGCTGGGGGCCCACCACGATCAATGCCACCAGACCGATGACAATCATTTCCATCCAGCCGATGCCGAAGAACTCCATGCCCGACCTCGCGTCCGGTCAGCGTGATTTCAGGTGTGTTCCTCGCCGTTTTTCCTGCCGGTTTCGTCGCTTTGCAAGCCGGTGCGCAATCCCTTGACAAAGCGGCCCAGCCCCTCGCCCAGCTCGGGCAGACGCTTGGCGCCGAAGAGCACCAGCACAATCAACAAAATCACGAACAGTTCGGGCAGTCCCAAGCCAAACATGGCGGCCTCCTTGGGTGGATTGGCTCAAGTCTGTCGCAATATGCGGCAAAAGGCTACCGCGCGCCCTCCCTGGCGCGAAGTTCCAGTCCCGCGCCGCATTCGGGGCAGTCCCGCCATTGGGGCAGATCGGCGCTTTTCTCCAGTACGAGGTGGACGGATTGACCGCAGGAGGGGCATTCGCCCGTGGCGCTCAGGCCTTCCTCGGGTGTGTTCCAGCGCCGCCGGGCCACCATCACGCCGGCAATCAGGAAACCCGGCACGAGCACAAAGTGGGCGACCGGAATCAACACGCATACGGCCGCGATCATCCACAACAGCCCCAGTGATTTCAACGCGCGGGTTTTGCGCTCGCCCTCGTTGAAGGCGATGACCTCCATCGTGGCTTCGCGGCTCGCGCCGCCTTGTTGAACCTTGAACAAGATGCTGCGCTGAATGTGTTCGGCCATGTGTTCAGTCCTCCCTGTTCCATGTTGCATTTGATTCTGTGGCTCGCACCATGATGAGCGGGCGCGGCCGCGCGGCCGCCACCGCCGGCAGGGACAAGGCCGGCAGGGGTTCCAGCGCCTGTGCCGGACAGACCGCGATGCAGTGCCGGCATCCTATGCAGGCGTTTGGCCGGAACTCAAGAATCCGGTTTGGGCCGAAGGGTTTGAGATTCAGGGCCTGCGTGGGGCAGGCGGGAATGCAGTCGCCACAGGCGGTGCAGGCATCGCTGGCCTGAATGGCGCCCAAGGGCAGCGCATCCATGGGCGGCACGGGCGTGAAATTGATGCGCAGATGCGGCAGCGCGCGCAGAAATCTCCCCAAGCGCGGCGGCGGCGCGGACGTGCGGGGTGGGGCGTCTGGCTCCGGCGAATCGTCCTGCGACGCTTCCCGCGCCGCTTCGCGCGCGGTTTGACTGATTTGAGCCGCGGCGGCAGCCGCATTTTCGGCCAACATGGGCAGAAGCCGACGGAAGAAGGCGCGGCGTGGCGGTTCCCCGGCGGCGTGTGCTGCCCCCCCGTCAGGGGCGGTTGGTGCTCCGGCGCCGGTTTCCGGCGTGGATTCCTCAATACGCAGCTTCACGCCCAGCGCATGGTTGAGTGTGGCATAGTCCTGTTGCGCGCGCGCGAGCATCCGCCGACCATGCCGCATGGGGCATTCTTCACAGGCGTGGAGACCGGCCAGTGCCAGCGTGCGCACGCCTCGCGCGGCCAGCGCGACCAGCATGGTGACGTCCCAGGCCGCATGGCAGGGCACGTGGATGTCCGCCCGGCATTCCGGCACGGCCGGACAGGCGGCCATAAGGCGCGTGCGTCCTGTGGCCACGATGTCGTTCGCGCGTTCGAGCCATGCTTCGGCCCGGAGGTGCGGATGGCTGATGGCGCTGGTCGGGCAGACGCCGACGCAGCCGGCGCAGCCGGTGCATGCGTGTTCATCCACGGTGGGCATGGCATCATGCAAGGCGATGGCGGAGGCCGGACAGACATTGACGCAGCGCTGGCAGACCGCTTCCGGGGAGCGGGCGGTCGGGCTGAGGAGCGCATTCAGGCAGCCGGCTTGATTCAACCGGGGTGGATGTGTGCTAAGATCCATGGCGGGAATATGCCATGCCATGCGGGGAGACGCAGCAGGCAAGGGCTGTATTGATAATATACTTTCATGGTGATATGCTTATGTCGGCGTGAGTGGTGTTTCCCGGCGTGCGCGTGCAGGATGCGCGCCGGCTGGCATTTTTGACTTTTGGTGAGGAGGGCGTTGTGAGCGAACATCCGGAGAATGGCAATCCACGCAGGACATTTCTATGTCAGGTCCCGCATGATTCCTGACTTGTTTGACGAAGAGTTGAGGCCGTTTTTG
>CAYVBG010000129.1:0-5499 GCA_964449205.1 uncultured Zetaproteobacteria bacterium
CCTTGTTCACGCATTCGCGGTGTTCGTTTTCGGGCACGGAATCGGCGACGATGCCGGCACCGGCCTGAATATGCACCTGCCCGCCGTGAATCACCGCCGTGCGAATGGCGATGGCGGTGTCCATGCGCCGGCCGCCGAAGTCGATGTAGCCCACGCATCCGGCATAGGGCCCGCGCGCGACGGGTTCCAGTTCGTGGATGATTTCCATGGCGCGCACCTTGGGCGCGCCGGAGACCGTGCCGGCGGGGAAGGTCGCGGCGAGCAGATCGAGCGCGTCCACGTCGGCGCGCAGCCGCCCTTCGACCTGCGAGACGATGTGCATCACATGCGAATAGCGCTCGATGACCATGGATTCGGTGAGACGCACGCTGCCGTATTCGCACACGCGGCCCAGGTCGTTGCGCCCGAGATCGACCAGCATCACGTGTTCGGCGCGCTCCTTGGCGTCGGCCAGCAGTTCGCGCTCCAGCGCGCGGTCTTTCTCGGGCGTGGCCCCGCGCGGGCGGGTGCCGGCGATGGGGCGCAGCACCGCGCGGTCGTCCTCGCGGCGCACCAGAATCTCCGGCGAGGAACCGACCAGAATCGTGTCGCCGATATGCAGGTAGAACAGGTAGGGCGAGGGATTGATATGGCGCACCGCGCGATAGATGTCGAACGGGCTGCATGCCAGCGGGGTGGAAAATCGCTGCGAGAGCACGACCTGAAAGATGTCGCCGGCATGGATGTATTCCCTGGCGCGGGCGACGGCGGCCTCGAAGTCGGTCTGCGATGTTTGCGCCGCGGGGCGGGCCGGAGAAGCCGGCGTTTCCAGCGTCATCGGGCGCGCCGGTTCGCCTTGGGCCAGGCTGGCCTCCATCCGGTCCAGCACGCGCCGGGCCTCGTCCGCTTCGTGTTCCGGCAGGCGCACGCAGCAGGTGAGGGTGCCGCGCAGGTTGTCGAAGACCATGAAGCGATCCACGAGCAGGAATGCGGCCTCGGGCGCTCCGACCGGATCGGGCAAACCGTGCGGCACGCGCTCGAAGCGGGATACGACAGGGTAGCCGAAATAACCCACCGCGCCGCCGGTGAAGGGCAGGTCGTCGGCCTCGATGCGCGGCGCGGCGATGGCGGTGGCGCGCAGCCAGTCCAGAATGTCGCCATTCCAGGTTTCCTCCCGGCCATCGCGAAACCGGAGCCGGGTGACACGCCCGTCGTCCACGGCGCGGCAGGCGGGGCTGATGGCCAGAATGCTGTATCGCCCCCAGCGTTCGCCGCCCTCGGCCGATTCCAGCAAGAAACAGTCGCCTTTTTCCCTCAGCCGGGAAAACACCCCCAGGGGCGTGACCGAATCGGCCGACAGGACGCGGCGGAACAGGCGCGGATTGGTTGACAAGTCGCGGGCCTCGTGGCTCAATTCGCGCCCTTGCTGCTGGCGCCCATGCCCGCAGCGGGCGAGACGGGGCCATAGCTCAGCTGGGAGAGCGCTACAATGGCATTGTAGAGGTCGGCGGTTCGATCCCGCCTGGCTCCACCACTTCCGGGCCGGATGCGCTTGCGTATCCGGCCCGTTTTGCATGGGCATCGGCGGCGGTTTCGGCCACCGATCCAGACCGGGGCGGCAACGGACGCATCCATCAGAAGCGGGCCAGCACGTCCGGGTGGATTTCGATCTCGTGGCGCGCGCGCACGCTGGCCATCCAGCGCGCGAACCGCGCCGAGCCGGCCTGACGCTTCAGTTGCGCGCGGATGGCCGGAGCGGCCTTGGCGAAGGCCTGGTCGTCGGCCTTGATGACGCGCCCGACACGCACGATGGCGAAGCCTTGCGGCACTTCGATCACATGGGGCGCCCAAGCGCCTGCCGGCGTGTCGAACGCCGTCCGCAGCAGATCACCCGTCAGCCAGGTTGCATCGGCATCGCCCACGCCGTTGGCGCGCACCGGTTTGGACACATGGATTGGCAGGCCATGCCGCTGTCCCAGCTTCGTCGCCGGCAGGTGGTCGGCATCGGCCAGCGCCGCTTCCATCTTCTTGCGCGCCAGCTTGCGGGCGGCGTCTTCCCGCGCCTCGTTGCGCACGCGCCCGGCGACCTTGGCGAACGGCAGGATTTGGGGTTCGATGCGGCGCTTGATCGCCACGGCCGCGAAGCGCCCGTCGCTCAGCTCCTCCACTTCCACCGGCGCGTCGGGCTGCAAGGAAAACACCCTGGCGCGAAACGCGGTGTCCGCGCCCAGCAGTGGATCGGTTGCCGCCTCGGCCATGCTGATGGGGCCAATCGTGCGCACCTTCAGGTTCAGGCTGGCGGCCGCGGCTTCCAGACTGTCTTCGCGCCCCAGGGCGTCGTCCAGATCCTGCGAGAGTTTCCAGGCCTCGTCGTCGGCCTGTTCCCGGGCCAGTTGGCGGCGGATTTCATCCTTCACCTCGGCCAGCGGCTTCACATGCGCCGGGCGAATGTCCACCAGCTGGATGACATGCAGGCCAAAGGGGGTTTCGACGATGTCGCTGATTTGCCCCTTCTTCATCGAAAACACCGCCTGATCGAACGCCTTCACCATCGCGCCCTGGCCGAACCAGCCCAGATCGCCACCCCGTTTGGCGGTGGCTGCGTCGTCGGAGAATCGTTGGGCCACTCGGGCAAACGGCTGCCCCGCCCGCAGCAGTTTCAGCGCCTGCTCGATGCGGGCGCGGGCTTTCTTGCGTGCCGCGTCATCGGCGTTCTTCGGCAGCTTCACCAGAATATGGCGCGCATGCCGCTGCTCGGGCACGGCGAACCGGCTTTTGCGCGCCTCGTAGGCGGCGCGGATGTCCGCATCGTCGATCTCGATGTTGCGAGCCAGCTGTTCGGGATCGATCACCACGGCGGCCAGCTTCACGCGCAGCGGGCTCTTGTAGGCCGATTTGTGCGCTTCATACCAGGCCCGGGCCTGGGCGTCGGTGACACGCACCTGCTTCAGCATGTCCTCGGGACGGACGATCAACGCCTGAAGCACGCGCTTCTCGAAATCATGCGCAAACCTGGCCCGCACCTCGTCGTCGGACACCGTGGCGCTGTTCATGATGGCTTGTTGCAGCGCGTTCGCCAGCATGTCCAGCCGGAGCGAGGCCTCGAAGTCCGCCGGGGTGCGGTAGCCCATGTTGCGCGTCAGAATCTCGTAGCGCCGGGTGTCGAAACGGCCGTTGGACTGGAACGCGGGCGTGCTTTGCACCTGCGCCACCAGCGCCGCGTGCGGCGCAACCAGCCCCATGCTGCGCGCCTCATCCAGGATCAGGCGGCGGTTGATCAGGGTTTGCAGCGTGGTTTGTTTCAGCCCCATCGCCTGAACCATCTCTTTCGAGAACGACGGTCCCAGCGCGCGGCGGTAGTTGTCGAGCTGGCGCTGCCAGGCGACGCGGAACTCGGCGTCGGTGATCGGGCTGCCGTCCACCTCGGCCACCGTTTCCACGCGCGAGCCGAGGAAGTAGTCGCCGATGCCCCAGAGCACGAAGGACAGCGCGATGCCGCCAAGAATGATTTTGGCCAGCCATGACTGGGCGTGATTGCGCATGTTTTCGAGCATGAGAATCCTCGCGGGAAAGGCCTGATATTCCGCCGTCAAACGGGTTGCGGGACGCTACCCAAGCCGGTGCGCGCGCGCAAGGAAGGGGCCGTTTCTTCCGTCGTTCGGCGCCGCCATCCTCGTGTTTTGTGACCTGCATAACTTGCGTTTTCGCCCCGCCGGCCTATAACGTGGGCATGGGGGCGCGGACATGGAACAGGTGGACGGACGCCTGAGCACGCTGAACCGGCAGGCCGACCGGGTCGGCGAGGCGACGTTGCGCCTGATGCATGGCGTGTGGCTGTATCTGCACTTTGTGGGCGAGACGCTGGCGCGCGGGGCGCGGCTGAAGTGGCTGGCGCGCCCGGCTGTGATGCATGTATTGATTCGCCAAGTGTATTTCACCGGCGTGCAGGGGCTGCCCTGGGTGCTGCTGATGGCGGCGACGGCCGGGGTGGCCGCCGTGTATTCCATCGCGAGTTTTGCGCACAATCTGGATGATCGCTCGCTGATCGGCGTGATGGTGAATCATTTGCTGGTGCGCGAGATGGCGCCATTGTTGGTGTCGGTGCTGTTGCTGGCGCGATCGGGCGTGGCGGTGGCGGCCGAGATCGGCACGATGCATGTGCGGGGGGAGGATCTGCTGTTGCGCAGCCTTGGTGTGGATGTGCACGAATATCTGCATTTTCCGCGCATGTTCGCCTTTTCCCTGTGCGGTTTGATCTTGACTGCGATGTTTGTCGGTGTCGCCATTTGGGTCGGGGGGGTGGCGCTGGCGGCCAGCCACGAGATGAGCTTCGGCCAGTTTTTGATCGAGGTGCGGCGGGGCGCAACGCTGGATGAGGTGCTGATGATGACGCTGAAAGGCGCAGGCTATCCGCTTTTGTGCTGTGGCATGTTGTTGTTTCAGAGCTGTCGCGTGGGACGCAATCCGAACCAGATTCCGGTGCGCGCAACCTATGGTGTGTTGGGGTCGATGATGCTGATGATGCTGCTGGATGTGCTGCTCGTGGCGACCGGGAGCCTGGCATGATGCGCCTGTGCTGGCGCGATCTGGATCTGGCAGGCGCGCATCTGCCCGCGGCCTGCGTGGACGAGGGCGTGCGCGTGCGGCTGGTGCTGCCGCGCCGCAGCCAGTATGCGTGGCTGGAAGCCCTGTTCCCGCCGGGGGAGGCACAAGCGCCGGAACGCTGGCGCTTGTGGCTGGAGGAAGACTCGGCCAGTTTTCAGGCCGGAAGCGAGGAGTTCCGCCGTCGTGTGGGGAGCGTCCTTCAGCATCGGGGGGTGATGGCCAACTTGAGTTTGCGAGAAAATCTGCTGCTGCCGTTTCTGTATGATGGGGACGCAATGCGACTGAAAGCGGCCGAGGAGCGGCTGGACGAGGTGGCCGACCTGCTGGGGCTGTCCGACAGGCTCCACGAACAGGCGGGCGAGCGCTCGGCGTACACGCACGGCATTGTCAGTCTGGGGCGCTGCCTGCTGCAGCGGCCGCGGATCGTGGTGGCGCAGGATGTGCATTGCGGCATGCCGCCAGATCGGTTGCAGCGGTTTCGGACGCTGTTCGCGCAAACGCTGGATGCGTTGGGCGCGGGGCTGCTCTATCTTTCCACTTCCGGGCACGACGGCACGGGACTGGCATTCGCTTCGTCGCTGACGGCGCGCGAACCCGAGGAGACGTTTGCATGAGTTCCGGCGGGTATGTGGCCGGCATGCGCCGCAAGGTGGGATGGTTCGTGATCCTCGGTGTGGGCGCCGTGGTGGCGCTGCTCTTGGGCATC
Source organism: uncultured Zetaproteobacteria bacterium (assembly GCA_964449205.1). GTDB lineage: Bacteria > Pseudomonadota > Zetaproteobacteria > Mariprofundales > Mariprofundaceae > JALVTX01. The sequence continues at coordinate 5,291 of CAYVBG010000129.1, forward strand.
ACGGTGCGCACGGATGTGTTCGCCAAGAAGTTCGATGTGTATGTCTCGCCGCCGTCGGCGACGGCGTTTTCGGTGGGACAGGAGGTGCGTTTCCAGGGTTTCGCCATTGGTCGCGTGCATCATATCGCGTTGCAGCCACACGGCGGCGTGCGCATCACGCTCCGTCTGTTGGAGCGGTATCACGGCATGCTCCATCAGGGGGCCGTGGT
>CAYVBG010000130.1:0-5478 GCA_964449205.1 uncultured Zetaproteobacteria bacterium
GATCCTCGCGTTTGAACAGCACCTCGTTGCGCATCCACGCCGACACTCGGGGCGCCCGTTGCAATGGTGGTTCCCGGGCCACGTCCTAGACCCGTGCATGTTCGATGGCCCGCAGGTATAAATTCGGCATGCGGCCGATGCTAGACCAAGACCGGGGGCTTCTCTACGCCGAGGCCTGTTTCGAGACCGTGCGCGTGCTGCGGGGCGAAATCTTCCGCTGGGATGCGCACATGCATCGGTTGCGCCGGGGGCTGGCGGCCTATGGCCTGGCGATGCCGCGGGGCATGGGCCGTGTCTTGCGGGAGAAGGTGCTGGCGCGCGCGGCCGATACGTGCGCGGACGCGCTGGCGCGGGTGACGCTGACCGGCGGTGCGACCGGGCGCGGCCTGATGCCGCGGCGCGATGCTCCGGAACAATGCGAACCGGTCTGGCACGTGCATGTCTGGCCCTGGCGGGATCCGGGGCCTGCGCACTTGCGGTCGGTGAAATGGCCGCTGCCGCTGGCCGATCGGCCGGCAAAATGGACGAGCGATTACGGCGCGGCCATCCGCGCCTTGCGGGCGCTGCATGCCGCGGGCGTGCTGGCGGCTGGCGAGGAAGCGCTGGTGCTGGATGCCGACGGTCGGGCCGTCTCCGCGCCGACGGCCAATGTGCTCTTTTGCGTGGATGGTCGCTGGGTCACGCCGCCCGTGGGGGCGGGCGTGCTGCCCGGCGTGGTGCGCGCGGCGTTGCTGGAATCGGGCGCGACCGTGGAGGCCGATTGCGATGCGGCGATGCTGGCGCGTTGCGAGGCGGCGGCGTTGAGCGCCAGCGGCGTGTTCATTCGGCCGGCATGGACGCTGGATGGTCGTCCGCTGTCGCGGGACGGCCGACTGTATGCGCCTTTGTGGTCGGCGCTGGCCGGGCAGCCCGGCGTGCCACGGCCCGGCCGGAATGCGGCATGATGCGGCGGCGTCTGCTGCTGGCGACGATTCTGGCCGCTGTCGGTCTGGCCGGATGGACGATGTATCAGATCATTGTCCCGCTTTCGCCGCCGGATGAGGTGGATGTGAGCGTGCCGCGCGGCGCCAGCGGGCGCGAGATTGGTGCGATGCTGGAGCGGGCGGGTGTGATACGTTCGGGATTCCTGTTCGCCGGATTGGCGCGCCTGATGGGCCAGGCCGGCGCGCTGCAAAGCGGGGATTATCGTTTTGATGCTCCAGCCGGCATGCTGGAGGTGTTGCGGCGCATGGCGCGGGGCGACGCGATTCTCCACCGCGTGACCATTCCCGAGGGATTGCGCACCGATGAGGTGATGAGGCTTTTGGCCCGACGTACCGGCGTGCCGGAACGCGCCTGGCGCGAGGCATTGGCGGGGTTGCTGCATGGCCGCGATGCCGAGGGCGTGCTGTTGCCCGAAACCTACGCCTACCGCCGGCCGGCGCGGCCCAAGGTGCTGCTGGCGCGCATGATGCGGGCGCAAAACGAGGTGCTGCAAGGCCTGCTGCCGGCGTGGACGGACGCCGATGGCCTGCGCGTCGTGGCCTCCATTGTGGAGAAGGAAACCCGCCTGCCCGCCGAACGACCGCTGGTGGCGGCGGTCATCCGGAACCGGCTGAAGAAACATTTGCCGTTGCAGATGGATCCCACGGTCATTTACGGACTCTGGCGCGTGGATGGCCGTTTTTCCGGTAATCTGCACCGGCGGGACTTGCGGCGCGACACGCCGTGGAACACCTATGTGCACAAGGGTCTGCCCCCGACGCCGATCTGCAATCCCGGCCGCGCCAGTCTGGAGGCGGCAGCGCATCCGGCCGATGTGGACTATCTGTATTTCGTCGCCGATGGCAGCGGCGGGCATGTGTTCGCCTCCACCCTGGCCGAGCATGAGCGTCATGTGCGGGCGTGGGTGCGCATCGAACGCCAGCGCTCGCATGGTCGCTGATCCGGTGGATGTGGTTGCGCTGCGGCTGGCCATGCCGCGTGCCAGCATCGTGCGGGTTCAAGGGGTGCTGGACGGGCTGGACGGCCTGGGTGTGTTGCGCGGCGGGACGGATGGCCGCCCTGAGCTGTGGACGCCGGCGACGCGCGCGGACGAGGTCCGGGCGTGGGTGGAAGGGTTGCCCGCTGCATGGCAGGTTCGGCTGGTGGAGATCGTCGTGGTGAAAGACGACAGGCAGGGGGAAGGGTGAGCGGACGCTTCATCACATTCGAGGGCGTGGACGGGAGCGGCAAGACCACCCAGCTCAAGCGGGCGGCGGACTGGCTGCGCGAGCAGGGGATGGAGGTGGTGGAAACCCGCGAGCCCGGCGATACGCCCTTGGGGCGCGGGATTCGCCATTTGCTGTTGCATGCGACCGATGCGCCCGTGCCGGAGGCGGAGTTGCTGTTGTTTCTGGCCGATCGCGCCCAGCATGTGCGCAAGGTGATTGCGCCGGCGCTGGCGCGCGGCGCAGTGGTGCTGTGCGATCGCTATTCCGATTCCACGCTTGCCTACCAGATGGCCGGCCGCGGGCTTGATGCCGATGCGGCGCTGCCCGCGGTCAGGCTGGCCGAGGCCGGGGTTCGTCCTGATCTGACGCTGTGGTTTGATCTGCCGGTGCGCGAGGCGTTGATGCGCATGCGCCAGCGCGAACAGACGGGCGAGGCCGCGACCCGCATGGATGGCGAACGGGCATCGTTCCACGAAGCCGTGCGCGCCGGGTTTGCGCGCCTGGCCAGGCGCGAGCCCGCGCGTATCCGGCGGGTGGATGCCACGGGCGACGAGCATACGGTGCAACAGCGTGTCCGGGCGGTGCTGGCTTCGGCCCTGGGGCTGGCGTGATGGAAGGGCGCGACGGCATCCGATCGCGGTTTCTGGCCGCGATGGGCCGCAGGCGCCTGCACCATGCCTGGTTGCTGCACGGTCCGTCCGGCGTGGGGAAAACCGAACTGGGGCGCCATCTGGCCCGGGATTTTTTGTGCGAACGCAACCGGGATGGCGCCGGCGCGGAAGCCTGCGGCGAGTGTCATGCCTGCCGGCTGATGGCGGCGGGGAGCCACCCGGATTTTCTGCTCGTGGAGCGCGAGTGGGATGAAAAAAACAAACGCAAAAAGCGCGACATCGGCGTGGATCAGGTGCGCGCAATGCTGGATTTCCTGGCTCTGAGCGGCGCGGAGAGCGAAGCCCGGGCCGCATTGCTGACCGGAGCGGAAATGATGAATGCGCAGGCGGCCAATGCGCTGCTCAAGGGGCTGGAGGAGCCGGGCCGGGGCAGCCTGTTGATTTTGGCCTGCGCCGATGTGACGCGGCTGCCGGCCACGATTCGTTCGCGCTGCCTGCTGACGCCGGTGCGACCGTTGGACGATGCGGCCTGCAAGGCGGCGCTCAGCGGGGCGGGCATGCCAGGCGATGTGCTGCCGTTCGCCATGCGGCTGGCCGCTGGCCGGCCCGGGCGGGTGTTGGCGTTGGCGACACCGGAGACGGCGGCGGCGCTGATGGAGTGGGATGAGCTCACGCGCGACCTGGCGCGCGGCGATGTGGGCCGGATCCAGAGCTGGATCGCTGCCCATGCGCGTACCGCTCCGCATGATCTGGTGGTCGAAACCGTGTTGGCCAACGTGCGACCGGCCATGGAAAACCCGCCGACCGACGTGGCCGCGCTGGATGCGCTGATGGACGCCGCCTGGCAACTTGCGGCCTGGCCCGAAAGCGCGCGACGGCGAACGCTCAATCCGGTCACGACGCTGCTGGCGCATGTGCTGGCCTTGCGTGTAGCCTTGCGCGCTGCCGACCGCGAGGGTGCGCGCGCCTGAACGGTGTGGTGGCGGGTGCGAGGGCCGAAAATCCGATGCAACGGGAATCCTGACCATGACACGCTATTATGTGACCACGCCCATCTACTATGTGAACGACGAGCCGCATCTGGGGCATCTCTACACCACGGTGGCGGCCGATGTGCTGGCCCGGTTCGCCCGGATGTGCGGAAAGGATGTGTTTTTCCTCACCGGCGTGGACGAGCACGGTCAGAAGGTGGAGCAGGCGGCGGCGGCGCGCGGGGTCGCCCCCATTGAGCTGGCGGATGCGGTGGTGGAGCGTTATCGCCGCTTGTGGCCCCGTTTTTCCATTTCCAACGATGATTTCATTCGCACCACCGAGCCACGTCACGCACGCGCCGTTCAGGCCATGTGGAAACGGCTGGAGGATGCCGGCGCGATCTACAAGGGTTTTTACGAGGACTGGTATTGTGTGCCCTGCGAAACCTTCTGGACGCAAACCCAACTGAAGGATGCCGGCGCATGGGAGAGCAAGACCTGCCCGGACTGCGGTCGGGCCGTCGAGCAGGTGCGCGAGGAGTCGTATTTCTTCCGCCTGAGCGAATATCAGGATCGGTTGCTGGCGCATATCCGCGCCCATCCGGATTTCATCGGCCCGGAATCCCGCCGCAACGAGGTCATGCGCTTTGTCGAGGGTGGGCTGCGCGATCTGTCCATTTCGCGCACGACCTTTTCGTGGGGCATTCCCGTGCCGGGCGATGAGAAGCATGTGATCTATGTGTGGATTGATGCGCTGACGAACTATCTTACCGCCGCCGGGTTTCCGGGCGACATGCCGCAGTGGCCGGCCAGCCTGCATTTGATTGGCAAGGATATCCTGCGGTTTCACGCCGTGTACTGGCCGTGCATGCTGATGGCCGCCGGGCTGCCGTTGCCCGAGCGTGTGTTCGCGCATGGCTGGTGGACGGTCGAAGGCGAGAAGATGAGCAAGTCGCGCGGCAACGCGCTGAAGCCGGATGAACTGCTGGAACGATACGAGGCGGATGTGTTGCGCTATTTCCTGCTGCGCGAGGTGCCGTTCGGGCAGGATGGCGATTTTTCATTCGCCGCGCTTCGGGCGCGCTACAATACGGAACTGGCCAACGATGTGGGCAATCTGCTGAATCGCACCCTGTCCATGCTGCACAAGTATCGCGGCGGTGTGGTGGGCGCGCCGACCGCCGAGGAAGAATGCGACCGGGCGTTGGTGGCGGATGTGGAAGCGATGCAGCGCGGGGTGGATGCGGCGTTGTCGCGTCAGGCGTTTCACGAGGCGCTGGAATGCATCAATGCGGCGGTGCGTCATGGCAACCGCTATGTGGAGGAAAACGCGCCCTGGACGCTGGCGCGCGAGGGACGGGATGAGCGGCTGGATACGGTGCTCTATCATTTGGTGGAAACGCTGCGCCTGGTGGCCGTGCAACTGGCGCCGTTCATGCCGGTGAAGTGCGCTGCGATGCTGGAACAAATCATGTGCGCGGATGTGGATGTGAACGCCCTGCGTCTGTGTGAGCACGGGGGCTGGGGATTGTTGCCGAGCGGTCATGTTTGCGCCCGGCCGGCGCCGGTGTTTCCGCGCATGGAGCAGGCGCAGGATATGCCCGTGCGCCAGGAGCGCGCGGACAGGCATACGGAAGGGTGGCCGAGCGGTTGAAGGCACCGGTCTTGAAAACCGGCAAGGGGCAACCCTTCGTGGGTTCGAAT
>CAYVBG010000131.1:0-5448 GCA_964449205.1 uncultured Zetaproteobacteria bacterium
ATCCAAGTCATGTCTCATCCTGAAGAGGCAGGTTGCGCAGGTTGTTCACCTCGGTCTGGAGCAGCTCGTTCTCCTGCCGCAGCCGGTTGATTTCCTGTTTGTGTTTCCGCCGCGAGAAACTCAGCGCCAGCATGCCGCCCAGAAATCCCAGCAAGAAGGCAAGAAAGATCGGCACATACAATGGCACCCGACCGCTGGTCAGACCCGCGAATGCAATGGACACCCGGGTGTCGTTGGCCGTGGCAAACATGATGGCCAGCGTGGTCAGCACGACCACCGAGAGCGCGTTGATCCAATTCATGACAACCCCCCGTTGCAGGCGCAAGATAGCCTGTCTGGCGAAAAAATGCAGGGGGTTCCGGCCGCCGGGCCGAACGTATCAGCGCGCGCGATCCACCCGCTCGCGAAGCTCCTTGCCAGGCTTGAACTGAGGCACCACCTTGGCCGGCACCTGCACGGCCTCGCCGGTCTTGGGGTTGCGACCGGTGCGTGCATTGCGGTGTTTGGTGTAGAAGCTGCCAAACCCGCGCAGTTCCACGCGCTCCTGCCTGGCCAGTGCATCGCCGATGGCGGCGAAGATCGTGTTCACGACCACTTCGGCCTCCCGGCGGGTGATGTGTTCCTGATTGGTGGCGATGATATCCACCAGTTCCGATTTCGTCATGACCCTCCTCCTTTTCGACGATCCAGCAGTTTGCGCTGCAACTCCAGCGCCAGGGCCGATGGCGTCTCCTTGCGCGACACGGATGCCGCATAATCGCGGATCGCCTCCCGCTCCTCGTCACGCAGCATCTGCCGCACGGACAGGCGCACCCGGCGTCGCTTGCGATCCGTCTCGACCACCTTGGTTTCGATCTCCGATCCTGGCGCGGGTTCCGGCGCATCCTTCGGCAGCTCGCGGGCCGGCAGAAAGCCTTCCACCCCTGGCGCCAGTTCCACCGTATAGCCGCCGGAAACCGCTGCCCGCACCTTGCCCCGCACCCGGGCGCCACGTGAGGCCTGGCTCAGAAACACGTCAAACGGATCATCCTCCAATTGCTTGATGCCCAGCGAGATGCGACCGCGCCCCGCATCCACGTCCAGCACCACGCATTCCACCTCGTCCCCCTTGCCATAGCGCCGGATGGCCTCATCTCCGGGCTCGCTCCACGACAGGTTGCCGATGTGCACCAAGCCATCGAGCTCGTCATTCAACCGCACGAACAGACCGAATTCAGTGATCGTTCTCACCGTTCCGCGCACCCGTGATCCAGCAGGGTGCCCGGCCATCCAGGCCTGCCAGGGATTTTCCGTCACATTCTTCAAACTGAGCGCGATACGACGCTTGTCGGCATCCACGGCCAGCACCTCCGCATCCACCACATCGCCCTCGGCCAACACCGACGCCGGTTTCACATCCTGCCGTGTCCAGCTCATCTCCGAGCGATGAATCATGCCTTCCACGCCCGGCTCCAGTTCCACCATCGCGCCATAATCCAGCAGCTTGCGCACCGTGCCGGTCACACGCATGCCAGCCCGGTATTTCGCCGCCACTCCCGACCAGGGATCTGCCTGCAGGGCGCGCATGGACAGCGACACCTTGCCCGCTCCGGCATCGAGGCGAACGATTTCCGCGGTGATGCACTGGCCCACCTGCAATGCCTCCGACGGATGCTTCAGCCGCCGCCAGGAGATATCCGACACATGCAGCAACGCATCCACGCCGCCCACATCCACAAACGCCCCGAAATCCGTCATCCGCCGCACCGTGCCGGTCACCCGATCGCCCACGCGAGCCGTTTCAAAGAAGGCGCGACGCTTCTCCTCCTGCGCCCGCGCCAACGGCTGGCGGCGCGACACGACGATATTCTCCGGCTTTCGGCTCGCCTCCAACACCGACACCTGAATGCGTTCGCCCACCCAATCCGCCGGGTTTGCCGGCGCGACATCGATTTCCGAACGTGGAAGAAACGCCTCCAATCCACCCAAGTTCACCCGCAGGCCGCCCTTGACCTCGCGCAGCACACGCGCGTCCAGAACATCGCCGGAAACCTTCGCCTGTTCCACGCGGCGCCACATTTCGGCGCGGCGTGCGGCCAGGGCGGACACACGCACGCCGCGCGCGCCGTCCGTATCCTGCACCAGCACCTCAATGCGGTCGCCCGCCCCGGGCAGAGCCTCGCCCATCTGCTCGAACTCGCGAACCGGAATCACCCCCTCGTTCTTCGCGCCCACGTCCACCAGCACGGCATCGCCGTCCACGCCAATGATCACGCCTTCCACCACCTCACCCCGCGCGGCGATGGGCTGCGTCTCCAGCGATTCCTCAAGCATCCGGCGAAACAGCGCCGCATCCGCGTCCTCCGCGGTGTCCGCCCCGCCCTCCGGCAGGCTGTCATCGTTCGGCACGGCTTGATCCTGCTGCGCAGGCCCGGCTCCGGTCTCCGGGGCGCCGGTTTCCGTGGGCGTGGCGTCCTCAGGCGTGGCTTCCGTGGGGTTGGCGTGATGGGTCATGGTTGATGGCTTCCTCGTGGTTTCATACCGGGACAAACGCGGGCATCACTGCCGGCCCGGGGAAGACGCCGACCGGCGAATCAAACCGCGACGCGCCATGATGGCCAGCATTCGGTCCACCACTTCATCCACACGCAAGGTCGTGGAATCAATGCGTATGGCATCCCCGGCCTGTTCGAGCGGCGCATGCCGCCGTCCGGCATCCTGTGCGTCGCGCATTCTGATATCATGGTGCACAGCGTCAAGGTCAATCTCCGGATCATGCTGCCGCAGCTGTCGCCAGCGGCGACGCGCCCGTTCGCGCGCCGAGGCGGTCAGAAAGAACTTGGCTTGCGCATCGGGCAGCACCACCGTGCCGATATCGCGCCCGTCCATCACGCAGCCGTCCGCGGCCAGGCGGCGCTGCACGTCCAGAAGCCGCGCGCGCACGCCGGGCATGGCCGCCACCATCGAGGCCAATCGCCCGACATCCTCGTCGCGCAGCAACGCCCCAACGGATTCCTGCCCGTCGCAAATGTCATCTTTATCCCAACGCATGTCCGCCAGCGCCGCATCCAGCGAGGCCAGCACGGCCGGCTCATCGTCGAGCTTCACGCCCATGCACGCCAGTTTCCAGCCCACGAACCGGTAGAGCAGTCCGGTATCCAGCACCGGCAGACAGAGCTTGCGTGCCAGCATCGCCGCCACCGTGCCCTTGCCGGAGCCGGACGGCCCGTCGATGGCCACCTTGAGGCCGGGCACGGGGATCCAGTCAGGCATCATCCGCCCAGCGCACATTCATGCCCAGCGACCGTGCCATGGGCACGAAATCCGGGAAACTGGTCGCGATCGCGGCCGCATGGCGAATCGTGATGTCCCGGTCGGCCCGCTGGGCGGCCACGGCCATCGCCATGGCGACCCGATGATCGCCCCGCGCATCCACCTCCACACCGCCGGTCAACGCCGGCACACCGCGAATGCGCACGCCATCCTCACGCTCCTCGATATCCGCGCCACAGGCGGCCAAAGCCTCGGCCATCGCCGCAATGCGATCCGATTCCTTGACGCGCAGCTCGCGCGCGCCTTCCAGCACAAACTCGCCGCGCGCCAACGCCGCGGCCACAAACAGCACCGGGAACTCATCGATCGCATCCGGAATATCCGCCTCATCCACCTTCAGGCCGGTGAGATGGCCATGCCGAACATCCATGTCCGCCACCGGCTCCTCGCCCACAAGGGATTCATTTGCCAGCATCACCCGACCGCCCATCGCTGTCAGGATACGCCGCCATCCATCACGGCGGGGATTGACGCCAATGCCGGCCAGCCGCACGCGGGACCCGGGCGTCAGCGCCGCGGCCACCGCGAAGAACGCGGCCGAGGACGGATCGGCAGGCACGGTCAACACATGACCCGGCGCATGCAGCCGTCCGACAGGCGACAGCCGAATGCCGCCATCACTGGAATGGGTCACCGGCTGGCCAAACAGCGGCAGCATCCGTTCGGTATGGTCGCGCGATGGCCGGGGCTCATGCACGACAACCTCGCCGTCGGCATGGAGCCCGGCCAGCAGGATGCACGACTTGACCTGGGCGCTGGCCACCTCCGAACGATGCACGATGCCATGAAGCGCGCCTCCCGACACGGTCAACGGCAGCAGATTGCCATCCTCCGGCCCGGTGATGCGCGCGCCCATTCGGCGCAATGGCGCCACCACCCGCCGCATCGGCCGCCTGCGCAGCGAGGCATCGCCGGTGATCGTGCTGGTGAATCGCTGGCCGGCCAGAATCCCCAAGATCAGCCGCGCGCAAGTGCCGGCATTGCCGGCGTCCAGCGCCTCGCGAGGAGCGCTCAGTCCATGCAGTCCCGCGCCATGAATTCGCAGGTGCGTGCGGGCGGCGTTCAGCCATTCGATGCGCACGCCCATCTGCCCGAAGATGCGCGCCGTGGCCAGATTGTCCTCGCCGGCCAGAAAACCCGTCACCTCGGTCTCGCCCTCGGCCAGCGCACCCAACATCACCGCGCGGTGGGATATCGATTTGTCCCCCGGCGGGCGCAGTCGGCCGGAAAGCGAAGCCCGGGCCGGCCCGGCAATCAACACATCGTGGTCAGCCATCGCCATTCTCCCTGCGCGAGAGCCAGGCCTCGCGTGCATCCCTGGCGGCGGTGAACGTCGCCAGCAACGCATCGCCGTCGCCGGCCTCCAGCGCCGTCCTCAAGCGATCCAGTTCGTCCTTGTAGGCCTCCAGCTGATGCAGCACCGCATCGCGATTGGCCAGCGCGATGTCCCTCCACATGACCGGAGAAGACGATGCGATGCGCGTAAAGTCCCGGAACCCCCCGGCCGCGAACCGGAACGGATCGTGATCGTCGTCCCCCTGTTTGCGCACCGCGTTGACCAGCGCATAGGCCGCCAGATGAGGCAGGTGGCTCACCGCGGCAAGAAAGGCGTCGTGCTCGTTCGCATCCATACGGGTCACACGCATGCCCGCCGAACGCCACATCCCCGCCACCCGCGACACCGCGCCGTCCGACACAGTTTCCAACGGTGTCAACACACACACATGTCCCTCGAACAAATCGGCGCGCGACGCCTCCACGCCGGAACGCTCGCCGCCGGCGATCGGATGTGCGGGTACGAAGCGTGTCAGAGCGTCCGCATCCAGATGCCGGCGCGCCGCATCCAGCGCATGCCGCTTGGTGCTGCCGGCGTCGGTGATGACGGCACCGCCATCCAGCACGTTCGCCAGGGCAGCGAAGATCGCGTCGTACGCGCCCATCGGCGCGCACACGGCCACAACATCGGCGCCGGCCACACCCTCGGCAATGGATGTCGTGAACGCATCCACCACGCCCAGCTCCCGCGCCCGCGCCAGATGCGCCGCATCCCGGCCGATGCCGGTCACATGCGCCACGGCCCCCGCCCGTTTCAACGCGCGGGCCAGCGATCCGCCGATGAGCCCGACGCCGATCACC
>CAYVBG010000132.1:0-5431 GCA_964449205.1 uncultured Zetaproteobacteria bacterium
AACCGATGCAGCCGCGCAAGGTGCCCCGGCGGGTGAGGGTCACGAAACTCGCGCCGGGTTCGTGAAGCCAGGGCGCATCCTCGATGTTCACGCGTGGGGCGGGCACCTCCAATGCGTCGGCAATGGCGTTCCTCGCCAGCGTGAGCAACGCCCGGCCCTGTGGCCGATTCATGCGCTTTCCTCCACGAAGGCGAACGCGCCATACCCCACGACCCGGCTTTTGTCGCCCGCAGTGTCTCCGGAATTGCGCAAATCCAGCAAATGTGGATGCAGTCCGTGGCGTCGGGCCACGGCCAGCAGCCCGTTTACGGGCGTTGCGCCGCAGGCCTGCTCGTGACGCAGCGGCCAGCGCAAGGACAGGATCTGTTCGGCCGTGACACGATCGACCTGAACGGCCTGTTCATAAGGAAGATAATGGGAGAGATCGGAACTCATGGCCAGCAGGGTTTCCTCGCCGCCCCAGAGCGTTTCCAGCACCTCGGCCACCTCTTCCGGCGTGGCATCGCCGACAGCCAGCGGAGTCAGCGAGAACTCGCCCAATGTGCGTTGCAGGAATGGCAAGTGCACTTCCAGCGAATGTTCGGAAGCGTGCGCGGCCTCGCTGACCACGACTTGGGGCAGGGACTGAATGGCGCGCATGCCTTCCGCATCGAGCAACACCACGCCCAGCGGGGTGGCGAAGGCGTCTGCATCCGGCAGAGCCAAGCCTCGCACCGCCACACGATGCACCGGTCCGAGGAGCACCACACGGCGTATGTCGCGTCCGTTCTGCAGGGTGCGATAAGCCGTGGCGGCGACAGGCCCGGAATACACATGGCCGGCATGTGGCGCGATCAGCGCCTTTGGTGCAAGCCCGATATCGGGCGCGTCAGCCAGCATGGTGTCCACCTCCCGCGCAAGCCGCGCGGGGTCATCCGTGTAGAACAGCCCGGCCACGGCTGGCGGTCGGATGCGCAGGCCCATCTCCATGCCTCCGGAAAGGAGCTTTCTCCCTCGATTATAGAGGCAGGTTCGGGCGTCTTCCAGCGCGCAGTTCAGTCTGCGTCGTCTTTTCGGTCGCCATGCTTCCAATGGTTGAAATGATTGCGCACATGATGATGGCCATAGCGGGCGTAGAGTCCGCCGCCCACGGCCAGCGCCGCCAGGATGGCGATGATCAGCCCCGCCAGGCCAAAACGGTGGAGGATGGCCAGGCCCGCCAGGCCCAGCGCATGGCCGACGGCGTAGATGATGAAGGCCCAGCTGAGGCAATTGACGATCTGTAACCAGAAAAAGCGCCAGAATGCGATGCTGGAAACGCCGAACAGCACGGCGGCGACCATGCGCGTGCCATACAGGTATTGAAAAATGAACACCGACCAGTGCGCGTATTTGTCCAGAATCAGGTTGGCCTTGGGGTAATGGCGGCGGAAGGCCGGCACGGCGAGGATGATGTCCATGCCCTTCCAGCGCCCCAGCGCGAAGAACACCAGATGGCCGACGAACGCCCCGGTAGCGGCGACGAGGATGACCTTCCACGGCTCCAGCACGCCGGCGGCGGAGAGCGCCGCAGCCGCGATGAACACGCTCTCGCCCTCGATGAAGGTCCACGCGAACACGGCCCAATAGCCGTATTGTTCGACGAACTGCTGCGCCCATTCCACAAGCGGATGCTAGCCGTTGGATGCATCAAAGGCCATGCACACCATCCTGAGGAATCACACAGGGTTCGCCGGCGGCCAGTCCGGTCTGTCAGAGAGGCTGTCAGATGGCGCCGCAGCGAAAGGCACGAACATGATAGAAGCCTTGGAATGCGGTTGCGGGCGCTCCTTCCGGACACATCTGCTTGCCATGCCCTGCCGCGGCGTCAGCCAGAACGGCAGGCAGGTCTTCCGCCCAAAAGCCGGGGAGAAAGGGTTCGAGCCGGCCCAACAACCATCGGCTTGCCGGAAAACGATACAGGGGATGCGAGGCTGGCTGGCAAGCGTATTCGGTAATCAGCAATCGTCCGCCCGGCTTCAGCACGCGAGCAATTTCACGGCAGGTCCGATGCCGCGCATGCCGCGGCATCTCATGAAACAAAAAGAAGACAACGATCGTATCGAATGCATTGTCGGCATAGGCAAGGGTTTCGGCATTCATGCGGACTGGAAAGAGCCTGCCCCGTCCGCTGCATTTCCGACGGGCCAGTTCAAGCTGAGGCAGGGCGACATCGGCCAGATGCAGCCCTTGGGGAAGACAAGACAGCAGGCGCGGCGTCAATTGACCATAGACGCATGTCAGTTGCAGACACCGACCCTGAAAATCATTCTGCATCAGGGACAAGGTCTGACGCATCAGTGCCTTGTATTGTCCGAAAAGGATGAGATTGATGATGCTCTGGTGATCAAAGAACCAAATGCTTGGTCGCCAGAGATAGGCCCACCAGTAATGCCGGGCCAGATATTCCGGAACACTGTCGAGAAAACGGCGGAACAGCGGCATCAGGGATGGCGATGGGAGGTATCGACATCAAGGCGGCTGTCGGGCTGGCAAGCAGGTTCGGCCGGAGCCTTCGCGTTCATTGTTCCGATACGGTGGTCATCCTGACCGGCAGTCCTCGCGCGGCGAGGAACGCCTTCGCCTCGGCGATGGTGTGCTGGCCGAAATGAAAGATGCTCGCCGCCAGCACTGCATCCGCTCCGGCCTCCAGCCCTTCGGCCAGATGCGCCAGTGTCCCGACGCCGCCGCTGGCCACGACATTGGCGCGCACGGCGTCTGCCACCGCGCGGGTGAGCGCCAGATCGTAGCCGGCCTTGGTGCCGTCGCGATCCATGCTGGTCAGCAGGATTTCGCCCGCGCCGGCGTCGCTCATGCGCCGCGCCCATTCGATGGCGTCGATGCCGGTGGGCTTGCGGCCGCCGTGGGTGAAGCATTCCCAATGGTCGCCGACACGCTTGGCGTCCACCGCGACGACGATGGTCGAGGAGCCGAAGCGCTCGGCCGCCTCGCGCACCAGCTCCGGCCGGTGCAGCGCGGCGGTGTTGATGGAGACCTTGTCCGCGCCGGCATGCAGCAGGTTTTCGATGTCCGCCAGCGTTTTCACGCCGCCGCCGACGGTCAGCGGCATGAACACGCATTCAGCCACCTGGGTGACCATGTGATACAGCGTGTCGCGGTTTTCGTGGCTGGCGCGGATGTCCAGAAAGGTCAGCTCGTCCGCGCCCTGGGCATCGTAGCGCATCGCGGCCTCGACCGGATCGCCCGCATCCACGATGTCCACGAACTTCACGCCCTTGACCACGCGCCCGTGCGCGACATCGAGGCAGGGGATCACGCGCTTGCTCAGCACGGCGACTCCAGCGCCCGGATCGCGGCGGCGAAATCGAGCGTGCCCTCGTAGATCGCGCGGCCGGTGATCGCGCCGGCGATGCCGTGCCCGGCCTGCCGGGCGGCGGCCTGCACATCCTCCAGCGTGGCGATGCCGCCGGACACGATGACCGGAAGGCCGCAGGCTTGGGCCAATGCGCGGCTGGCTTCGATGTTCGGCCCGCTGAGCATGCCGTCGCGGCTGATGTCGGTGTGGATGATCGCGGCCACGCCGTCGTCCGCGAAGCGCCGGGCCAGATCGGCGGCCTCGATGTCGGTCACATCGTCCCAGCCGTGCACGGCCACGCGCCCGTCCTTCGCGTCGATGCCGACGCAGATGCGCCCCGGAAACGCCCGGCAGGCCTCGCGCACGATGGATGGATCGTGCACCGCCACAGAACCCAGAATCACGCGATCCACGCCCAGCCCCAGCATGCCCTCGATCATCGCCAGATCGCGCAGGCCGCCGCCCAGCTGCACCGGAATCTCGAGCGCCTCGCAGATGGCCCGGATCGCCGCACGGTTGGCCGGGCGGCCGGCGAACGCGCCGTCCAGATCGACCACATGCAGGCGTCGCGCGCAGGCCTCCTGCCAGCGCCGCGCCATCGCGGCCGGATCGTCGCCGTAGTCGGTGGCCTCTGCCATGCGGCCCTGCTTCAGGCGCACGCAATGGCCGCCCTTCAGGTCGATGGCCGGAATCAGCTCGAATGCGGCCTGCGCGGAAGTCACGGTTGCCATCGGATGAATGCCTCCAGCAGTGCCAGCCCCGCGCGCTGCGATTTCTCGGGATGAAACTGGACGCCGATTATGTTGTCCCGCCCGATCGCGGCGGCGAAGCGCACGCCGCCGTAGTCGCAGCGGGCCAGCGCGTGCGCCGGATCGCGCGGCGCGCAGTGGAAGGAATGCACATAATACACCTGCCGGCCGGCCAGCGGCGCCAGCACCGGATGCGCGGGGCTGGCGGGCTCGGCGTCGTTCCAGCCCATGTGCGGGATCTTGAATCCGCGCGCCGGATGATCGGCGGGGAATGGGCGCACATGGCCGGGGATCAATCCCAGCCCCCGATGCTCGCCGAACTCGTGCGACACCTCCATCAGCGCCTGCATCCCGAGGCAGATGCCGAGAAACGGCGTGCCGGCCTCGATGCGGCGGAGGATGGCCTCATCCAGCCCGCGCTCGCGCAGCGTGGCCATGCAATCGCGGAACGCGCCGACGCCGGGCAGCACGATGCGCGAGGCATCCGCCAGCGCATCCGGCGTGCGCGCAAGCCGCACCCGGCCGCCGGCCCGCTCCAGCGCCTTGGCCACCGAGTGCAGGTTGCCCATGCCATAATCGACCAGCGCGATCATGGCGGCGGCTCAGAGCGCGCCCTTGGTGGAAGGGATGCCCGTGGCGCGCGGATCCTGCGCCACGGCCATGCGCAATGCGCGGCCGAAGGCCTTGAACACCGTTTCGATGATGTGATGGTTGTTCGCGCCGCGGATGGCGTCGATGTGCAGGGTGATGCGGGCGTGGTTGACCAGCGCCTGGAAAAACTCGCGGAACAGATCCACATCGAAATCGCCGACGCGCTCCTTCGGGAAGGCGACATGGTATTCCAGCCCCGGGCGACCGGAGAGATCGAGCACGACGCGGGAGAGCGCCTCGTCCAGCGGCACATAAGCATGGCCGTAGCGCACGATGCCGGCCTTGTCGCCCAAGGCGTCGCGCAGCGCCTCGCCCAGGCAGATGCCGATGTCCTCGACCGTGTGGTGCGCGTCGATCTCCAGATCGCCCTTGCAGGCGAGGGTCAAATCGATCAGCCCGTGACGGGCGATTTGTTCGAGCATGTGGTCGAGGAACGGAATGCCGCTGGCGAGTTCGGCTTTGCCGGTTCCGTCCAGATTCAGGCTCAGGCGGATGTCGGTTTCGCGGGTGGCCCGTTTGATGGATGCCTTACGCGGATGCGGTTGTTTCACGAATCGTCTCCTTCAGGGCGTTGATGAACCGGTCGTTTTCCTCCGGGAGTCCGACTGTGACGCGCAGGCAGTTCGTCAGCATGCCATCCGCGCCGTGCAGGTTCTTGACCAGGATGCCGCGCGCCTTCAAACCCGCGAAGGCCGCA